>JAFTLM010000005.1 GCA_017455945.1 Clostridia bacterium
ATCCAAATTACCACCCAACCGAGAAAGGCGGTGTGCAGGAATGAATTCCTTTACACATTGTCCGTCTTGCAAACACGCAATATTTTATGGATATGGAAACGGATATGGCTGTTATTTGACAGAGTGTAAGTACGAACTTGCCGAATATAACAATAGGGTTATTACAAGCAACCGAACATTAACCGAAGAAGAAATAAAATCCCTTATGAATGAGAATAAAGAGAAAGGCGGTGAGGGGTGATGGCTTGTAATTTTTGCAAATCCGATTTATATATAAAAACCGTTCAATACACAAAACCTTTACTTGCTCCGATGACAAGAGCAGAGGAATTAAGGCAAGAATTATTGGACTTGACAGGCGAGGTTTATTTGCAAATACCGAATGAATATTGTGCTATGTGTGGAGAGAAAATCACACGCACACCAAAAGAAAGAGGTGGGGAGAAGTGAACAATATTTTTATAGTTTTGTTAATGATATTTTGTCATATAGTAGATGATTATTATTTGCAAGGTTGGTTAGCATCAGCCAAACAAAAGAAGTATTGGAAAGAAAATGCACCTGAAAAGATGTATAAATATGACTATATATGGGCGTTGATTATGCATTCTTTTTCTTGGGCGTTTATGATAATGTTGCCGATTGCTTATAGTTTATCTTTCAATGTCAATATTGCGTTTTTGATTGCTTTTATTATCAATGTTACCGTTCACGCGATTACAGACGATTTGAAAGCAAACAAGCGAAAAATTAACCTTTGGATAGACCAAATTATACACCTTTGCCAAATATCAATTACGGCAATTATCTTTTTATAAGGCGGTGATTAAGTGGAGAACATAGAGAAGCGCGATAATTACACAGAACGAGTAAAAGAATTTGCGGAAAGTTTGACAAATTTCTTTCTTGTATTTGATAGTCTGTTCTTGTTTGAAACAGATGCAGAACAATTATTAAACGATACCAAAGAAAGCATTGAAGAAAAGATTTTGCATAATGAAAGTGCTTTGCCTTTAATAATCGCTATGGGTGGAAATTATGATAGCGACATCGACCGAGCCAAAGTCAAACAAGTTGATGCTTTGCTTGAATTGGTAAAAGCAAGAAAGAATTTACAAAAGGCAACCGAAAAAGAACATAAAAAGAAAGCCGATTATTCGCAAGTCCTTGCGTTGTTTGACTTATAAAGGGTGGTGCGAATGGCTGATATTTCAAAATTTGATGATATTTCAAAGCTTCAAACCTATGAGGACTATATCGCAAACAATATCACCGAATGGGAAGCGGAGAGCATAGCGAGAGTTTGCCGAAAGATTGGCAAAATCGGGCGAATGAGCAAAAAAGATTTTGAAAAGTTTGATGCCGACAAAGAGGCAAAAAAAGAGTGGGAACGAATAGTGTCGGCTCTTGCGATTGCAACGGCATTGAATATCCGCACGCTCAAAAAGGCGTATACAAGCGAGTTTGAGGCGTGGGAGAAGCAGAACGAGTATTTATACCAATACAGAGGTAAAAAGCCGTTAGGCGTGAAAAATGGGGCTTTACAGGGCATTATAGACAAGGCGGTAAAGCAGAATGGAAAAGAAATTCTTAACCTCACCAACACAAAGGCTATTTCGGTGCTTGACAGGAATGGAAATCCGATCCGCTTTCAAGACGCGATTTACAAGTCTTTCGGTGATGCCGTTAAGACCGTTACAGAGGGCAAGGCTGATTTTTACACCACGATGCGACAGACGGTGCAAAATCTCGGTGGCGGTGGTTGCCGTGTAAACTATGGCGAGGGCATTACAAGGCGGTTGGATACCGTTGTAAGGCAGAATATGGCTTACGGTATCAAACAGTCGCACAAAGAATATAATGAGCTTGTAGGGCGTGAAATTGGCGCAGACGGTACAGAGGTGGACTATCACGCAAATTCTCGTCCTTCTCACCGCTATATGCAAGGCAAACAATACGCAAAGGGGGCAGAGGGAAAGACAGTCAATGGCGTGTTCTATCCGTCAGCCGAAAAAGAAGGCGTTTATGATCGTTTGTATGAGGACTACAACTGCCGACACTATGAAACCTACATCATTCTTGGCGTGAGTGAACCGAGATATTCCACAGAGGAATTGAAGCGTTTTGAGGAGCAGGACAAACGGCTTTACAAGATTGGCAATATCGAAAAGGACGGCTACGGTTGGAGCCAATCAATGCGAGCTTGCGAAACCGAAATCCGCAGATGCAAAGACGAGATAAATGCGCTTAAAGCGTTTGGAAATAGTGAAGCCGAGATAAAGGCACTCCGTCAGCGCATCAAGACAGTTCGTGCCAAATACAATGAGATTGCAGAGGTAACGGGCATATCTGCAGAGCCGAAGCGTTTATCTGTACCGAGGGCAAACAAATGAAGAAAACAATAAAAGCAATTATGATAATTGTCGGCTTTGCGGGTTTGTTGATTTGTGGTATATGGGCGACTATATTACACTTTCAAAATCCCGATATGACCGATTTGAGATTATTTCTTGAATTCCCGCAAGTAACAATTATAGGCGTTATTTGTGCCATTATTGAATTTGTCGGCATAGAAATATAAGATTTTCCCTTGCGAAAGCAGGGGATTTTCTTTTTTGTAAATAACATTTTACGGCTATTTACGGCTATTTACAAAGTTATTTATCCAATATTTACCAATTTTATTGTGCAATATATATAAATAATAATACTATATTATATATAATATTTGTTATAAATATATAAAAATGATGATATTTTGTTGTTGTTGTAAATAGTAAATAATAAATAGTGTTTAAACTTTTACAATTTGTATTTTCATATATAGTATTTCTACCTATATAGAATTTAGTTTATGTTATTTACAAAAAACCGAAAAAGCCTTGTGTATCAAGGGTTTTCGGCATAAATAACAATTTACGAAAGTTATTTACATCCGCTCGCTTGGTAGGATTTTTGAAAAATTTTTTGAGAAATTTGCGAAAAGGGGTTGACAAGTGTATAACTTTGTGATATAATATATACAGAGGTTGGGGGGACAACCGAAAGAAAGAAATGAGGTATTAAAAAAATGAAAAATTATCCTATGTATGTAAAAACAAGAGACGGTTATATCGGTACATTTAAGCGTTTGGAATATGGCGAGTTCCCCGTTTACAAATTTGATGGCGGAGAAAGAATGGTTGATAATTGGGAAATCGAAAACGGGAGCGACAACAGAGAGGATTTGATGTAATGAATAAAATAATTGAAAAGCCTTTGCACATAGTAAAGTTGTATGTAAAGGCTCTCCCTTTGGAAGAAAGGCACAAAGAAATTGTACTGGGTGTTTGCGATTGGTCTTATATAACGGAAGAATATACAGTAAGAGATGCAAAAACCAAAAAGAATTTTATTGTAAATCCTTATACGATTTGCCGAAACAGTTGTATCATAGACAAAAATGGCGTATATGTTTATGAATATGATTTGTTAAAATTGACACACGGAATAAAAACATCTTGCTACGGTTTTCTTGTGTGGGATGAATTTTACAAGTCTTGGAAGATAAGAAAAAGAACAGACAGAACGGCATACAATAATCTTGATGATTGGACTATTGAGACGGTAGGAAATATTGTTTTGAATGATGCGGATTTACAGATTATCATAAATCAAGAAAAGGAAGAAGATGCAAAAGAAACATTTATAGATAATTCTTATTGCCCTTCAAAGTTTAGGAGGTAAAAGTGCTAACAAGAATTGTTTTTATCATAAATTTAATTTTATTTATATTTAATATTGTTTTTGCAATTTGTACTAAAATTAAAGGTTGGAGCACTTGGTATTATTCAATTATACCTGCTTCGTATAGTTTTATTATTGTTTTATCAATTATTTTGACTATGAATTAAGGCGATAAGACAAAATGAAGAAAGAAACAAGACAAACAGTATTTTGTAAAATTTGGGAGGTAACAATGTTTGTAAGTCGAAAAAAATACAAAAACTTAAAAGATGCTTATGATTATCTTGTTGAGGACAGGAGAAAGCAAAGAGTTGAATGTGATGGAATTATAAAAAACCTTTGTGATGAACATTCGGCAGCAATTAGAGAAATATGTGAATTGAAGCCAGAATTGGATAAGTATAAAAGACTTTATGCAGATGAATTGCAAAAAAGATTGGAATTAGCAAAATTAGTAAAAGGAGAAATAGAATAATGACCGAAACAAGACAAACGGTATTCCGTCAAACAGAGGAAGAATTCGAACAGTTAAAAAATGATGCTTATGAGCATAAGATGAACATTAGTGATTATTTGAGATACCTCGTAGCAAAGGAAAGGAAGGAGAGGGAGAAATGAAATACGAAATTACAATATCTACCACAATAGAGGTAGAAGCAGACGGAGCAAAGAAAGCAAAAGAAAAAGCGTTGGAATATGACGGCATAGTTATTGACCGAAAAATTGTAGGGATTGGCGTTATAAGTGAAGCGTATGACACGCTCACGCTTGACCGCACACCCCAAAATGATGAGGTGAGGGAATGAAAGAATTAGCATTTATCGTTGTAAAAGACAGCGAGTTTTATAAGCAGTATTTTGAAGCAAAAGCAGAAAGACAAAAGTTTCACGAATTGGCAAAGGAATTTTTTGAAAAATATGATTTGGTTGATAGTGCCGAATATTATCAAACAAAGTTTTTAGGATTGAAATTAACGCCTGATCAAAAGAAACGATTTGACGGACAATTAAAGAAATATGATGATGAAAATGGTATGAGCCGTTTCAAACAAAAGTCGGCTATGCAAAAGGCGTGGAATGAATTTGTAACGGACAAAATAAATTTCGATACAATAGACAAAACGCAGTTTTGGTGGTTATGTCTTATCAGTCGCGGAAGTTATAATCTTTGGGACAAAGACGGCAATATTTATGGATATATAAAAGATAATTACAAAGAAACAATAACACTTCCCGAATATATGAACGAAATCAAAATGAGCCAATACTATTCTGTTATTGAGCAAATGGAAGATTAACCGCCTATTGACAAAATCAATTTAATATGTTATAATGTAAGAGTAGAATTGTAATGTTCTGCTCTTATTCTATTTTTAGTCGGTTGATTAGACTTAAAAAGGTCAAGCGAAGTGCAAAGATACTCACTTAAAAAGGACTTAAACGCAGGAGGTAATTATGGCAATTACAGTAAAGTATTTGGAAGATTTAGGCGTGGAAAAGGAAGTCGCAGAAAAAATCTTCGCAGAAAGAAGCAAGGAAATTGAATCCGATAAGGCAAAGAGAGAAGCAGTTGAAACAAAACTGAAAGAAGCAGAAAAGAGCCTTGAAAGTCTTACTACGGAGATTGACACACTCAAAACAAGCGGTAAAAATGCCGAAGAAATTCAGGCGAAACTTGATGCGTTGATTGCAGAAAGAGAAGCTGAAAAGACAAAGGCAGAAGCAGACCGAATTATGAAAGAAAAGTTAGAGGCCACAAAGAGCCGTTTTGAAAAGGCAAATGAGGGCAAGGGCGAATGGTACAACGAGCCGACAAAAGACTTTTATTTCAAGAAATTCAGCGATGCACTTGAAAGCGAAGAATATGCAGGGCAGAGTGATGTAGATATTCTGCATTCACTCACCAAAGATGACCAAACTGCACGAAAGGGCGTTACTGCCGTTAAGTTGCAGGGGGGTACACCGCAGGGCGTAGGCGGTAAACAGTACGCCACAAAAGCAGAGATAATGGCTATAAAGAACTATGACGAAAGAGTTGAAGCCATTTCTAACAACAAGCATTTATTTATAAAAGGAGATAATTAAAAATGGCAGTTACACCTAATACTACCACTACCGAAAACTTTGACGTAAGTGCAAAGGTCATTGAGTTTGTAGAGAGATTTAATACCAACTGGGATGCGCTTCTTGAAATTATGGGCGTTATGCGTCCTATTCGTAAGGCTCCCGGTACTACCCTTCGTTCTTATAAGGTAGATATTACAAGAGGCGGTGGTCAGCCTGCTGAGGGCGACGAGGTTGCTCTTTCTCAGGCAAATATTACCGAGGTTACTCATAAGGATATTTCCCTTAAAGCTGACAGAATGAGAATTACCGCACAGGATGTTGAAAAGTACGGCGCAAAGCTCGCAGTACAGAGAACTTATGACAGTTTCCTCAACTCTATTCAGGGAGATGTTCTTGACGAGTTCTACGATTTCGCTATGACAGGCGAACTCACGGGCACAGAGGACACTTTCCAAATGGCAGTATCTATGGCGGTTGGTAAGGTAAAGGATAAGTTTAAGAAGATGCGTAAGAATTATGGCAATATCATAGTTTTTGCGAACACTCTTGATGTTGCTCGTTACCTCGGTTCTTCGCAGATTTCCACGCAGAACCAAAACGGAATTGAGTACCTTAAGAATTTCCTCGGTGCTGATACACTTATTTCTTCTTCCGAAATTCCCGAGGGAAAGGTTGTAGCAATCCCTGCTGATAACATTATTCTTTACTACATTGACCCCGCTGATAGTGAGTTTAGCGAGCTTGGTCTTGAATATTACACAGGAGACGGCGAAACCAACCTTATTGGCGCACACCGTGAGGGCGTTTATGGTAGAGTTTCGGGCGATACTCACATTCTTTACGGTCTTACCCTTTGGGCAGAGTATCTTGACGCTATTGCGGTTATCACCGTTGGCGCAGGTGCGTGATTGAATGTACCGAGTAATTAAGTATTTTACCGATTTGCAGGACACTAATCACGAATACAACGTGGGGGATATTTACCCCCACAATAAAAAGAAAGTTTCTGCAAGTCGGATAAAAGAACTTGCTACGGATAAAAACAGACGAGGCATTCCGCTTATTGAAAAAGTGGAAGAGCCGAAAGAATAACAGAAAGGCGGTTGAATTATGCAATATCTAACCTATGAAGAATATCAAGAAATAGGCGGCACGCTTGATTCGACCGCCTTTAACCGCAATATAGACAGGGCGTGTGGATTTGTGGATTCGCATACATTCGGGCGATTGCACAAAAGTTCCACCGTTTCTAAAATGGTAAAGGCGTGCGTGCGTGATTTGGTGGAATATCTCGCAAATAACGTGTCAAGCGGTAAGACGGTCACAAGTAAGAGCCAATCAGCAGGCGGTGTGAGCGAAAGCGAGAGCTATGCAACAAAAACCACCGATGAAATAAATGCGGAAATGCTCAATATAGTGTATGATTACTTGATAAATGAATTTGATGATGACGGTGTTCCTCTTATGTATAGGGGAGCAAGCAACGCAACGCACCGAGAGGGCGAGAGAGAGCCTGTAAAGGTTAAGTTCAAGGTCAAGTATGGTTGGAATGAAATTGAGATACCGAGGTAATTATGGCGGATTTGTGGAAACAAAAGGTTACAATTTACAACGACATTCCAAAAAATGCGGTAGAAGACAGACACTTTGACCGATTTGTAATTGATTTGTGCAACATTCAAGGCGGTATTGTTAGCAAGGCTGACGGAACGATTGAAAACATAGTCAATGCGGTTACGGTTATATCGAAAGATGTTGACCGATATAAGACACCGCTTGAATATGCAAAACTGCCCGTGGATATAAGGGAATCCTATTACACGGTGCAAGTAGGTGATTTCATCGTTTTGTCGGAAGTTGACGATATTGTAACAACGAGCCGAGAGTTTGCAGAATTGCAAGAGAAATACAAGGATAACGGCATTGTTGTTCGTGCTGTTTCAGCGAATATTCACGGAATGAGCGTTGACAATGTTACCATAACGAATGTGGGGTGATTGAATGAGCAAATATGCAAAGTTATTTGAATATTTCCGTCAATGCCCCGAACTTGCTGACCTTTGGAGCATAGCGGCAACAGAAGATAGGGGCGTGAGGGTTATTCTTCCACAAGGAGCTTCACCTACACACCAATATCAAGAAAGCATTGACACGCTCGGTGATTATCATTGTGAGATTGTGCCTTATCCGTCAGTTTATGAGGATTTTCAAATAAACTGCTATGAATGGTATGATGTGAACGATGATAGCGCACCGATAAGGAATGAAAATGTGCTTACTCTTGAACAAGTTACAAGTATTTGTGATTGGATAAAGGCACAGAACGATGCAAAGAATTTTCCCGATATTGGAGAAAGGATTGTGTCGATTGAGTGCAACCCCTTTGTGCCTCAAATTCGCTATGTAAACCCCGAAGAAAACACGGTAGGATATTTTATCACGGTTCGGTTGAGATATGTCAATAAGGCGATATTTGAGCCGAGAAAGACGGTAGAATATGAATGTGAGGATTGACCTTAACGAGCCGAAGATTTTGGCAAAGGTGCAGAATGACCGTTTCGGATTGCTTGTATCAAATGAGTGGAAAAGGTTGATTGACCCATACACTCCAAGAGACACGGGAACAATGCAAGACACGGCAAAATTGTACCCCAATAAGATACATTACATTCAGCCGTATTCAAGGTATGTTTATTATGGAAAGAATTTCAATTTCCAACACAAAAACCCATATTCCACTTATGAATGGGATAAAGCGGCGGCAAACGCAGGTCAGCTTGACAAATTAACGCGCACACTTAACAACGCTTTACAAAGCGGACAATATTGACGAAAGGAAAAGCACAAAATGGCAATAAATACTGATTTTAATGTCAATGCAGGCACAAAAGCTCCGAGAAAACTTTTGAAGCATTATGTAAATGTTGGCACAAAAGAAGCAAAAGAATGGGAACTTCTCGGCACAGGTGTTGAAGACAGTTCTATTGAAACTAACTTTGAAACCGAAGAAGTCAATGATATTCTTGGAAACCACGAAACAACCGTAACAGGCGCGGCTCCTTCACAGTCTTTTGAACCCTTCACCGTTCGCGGCGGTTCTAAACTTGCATTTAAGCTCCACGAGATCTGGCTTGACAAGAAGTATGAGGAGCTTTCGCAGTTCGATATGCTGACCGTTTACGGATATATCGGCACAGAGACCGATGGCTATGAGGCGGATATGCAGAGCGATTGCACCATTACATTTGGTAGCATTGGCGGTTCTGCTTATGTCGATATGCCTATCACAGTAAATTACAGCGACAAGAAAGAACGTGGAACAGTTAAGTTTACAGAGGGCGCGCCCGAATTTACAAAGGCATCTGCATAAAATAAAAAAATATTATAATACCGCCTTGCCCTATATGGTAGGGCGGTATATTTACATTTAATGAGGATATAAAGAGAGGTAATTTATTATGAAGTTAAGCACAGGTAAAGTTGCATTCCCGATTGAATTTGACAATGGCGATAAGGCTGTTATTTATTTTAACCCCAATGATAGAGAAATACAGACAAGAATACAGGGATTTGAAAGGTCCATTGAAAAGCGCATAAAGGAAATTGACCTTGAAAAGTACAAGAGCAGATTTGATGGCAACATTTCTGAAATAGACCTTGAAAACCCCGAAAAGTTGCTTGAAATGTCGGCTGATGAGTTAAAGGCTTTGCAGGGCAGACTTGATGCCGTAAATGAGATTGAAGCAGAATATAACAAGGCAGTCAAGGATGAGCTTGATGTTGTATTCGGCGGCAAAATTTCTGATGTCGCTTTTCGTTATTGTCAGCCGTTCGATACAGTTATTGTTGAAGACGAAAACGGCAACGAAAAGCGAGAAATGTATATTATGCACTTTATTCATTGGCTTATGGTTGAGTTGAAAAAGTACGGTGCAGAAAACAAGAGCGCTATGGATAAGCACTTGGCAAAGTATAACAAATGATGTGGGATTTACCGACAGAAATACAAATAGGTGAGCAAATATATCATATAACAAAGAAATGCGATTATAGAGTGGTTCTCGATGTCATAATAGCATTGAATGATGAAGATATGACAACAGAGGAAAAAGTGATTTGCGGTTTGCTTTTGTTTTATGAAGAATTGACAAAAGAAAATATAAGATTTTGTCCTCACCTTGAACAGTTGCAAAAAGAAATGTTCCGTATAATCAATGGCGGTGAGGAAGAAGAACAAACACAAGAAAACAAACCCAGATTGATGGATTGGGAACAAGATTTTTCAATATTAGCTCCACAAATAAACAAAGTTTTGAAAGTGGAAATTAGAAATCCAGATGCTTATTTACATTGGTTTACAGTTCTCGGTGGTTATTATGGAATAGACCCCGAAAATAATATTTGGGCGAATGTTGTCGGCATTCGTTCTAAACTGGCAAAAGGCAAGAAACTTGAAAAATGGGAGCAAGAATTTTATCGAGAACACAGAAAAATGGTAGAATTACCGAGAAAACTTACTGCGGAGGAAGAAGAATTTTTGAACTCCGATTGGTAGAAAGGAGTGTGATTGAATGGCGATAGTGAATAGCGATGGAAGTATTATTCTTTCTACAAAGGTTGATACAAGCGGTGTTAGCAAAGGTTTAACCGACGTAAAAAGCAAATTCTCTGTCTTAAAAGGACAAAAAGCAACACTTGCAACACTTACCCAAGCAATAAAAGACCAACAGTTTGTTCTTAATTCTTTAAATTTAGAATATGCGGAGTTTGTTGCAAAAGGTAAACTAAATTCTAAACAGGCACAAGACTTAAAAGCAAGAATAAATGATTTGACTGCCGAAATGAAAGAAATGCAAGCGGCGGCTACTACTCTTGGAGCAAAATCAACAACGGCATTCGCTCAAATGAAATCGGGATTGATGGCTCTTGCATCTTATTTTATCGGTATTCAAACAATTTTTGCAGCAATAAGATTTAGCGGTGCATCTGCCGAATTTGCTACACAAACAGAAGCAAGCGTTCAGCGATTGGTTGATATATACGGCTCGGCAAGCGATAGTGTGGGAGATTTCATAGATGCGAACGCTCGTGCTTTGGGTATGTCAAAAGCGGCGGCGGCTTCGTTCTCGTCTGTTTATGGTAACCTTTTCAGCGTGTGGGCAGACCAAGCGACAAATGCCGAATTGACAAATAGATACCTTAGTATGACCGCAGTTGTTGCAAGCAAGACAGGACGAACTGTTGAAGATGTGCAAGAGCGTGTGAGGTCGGGTTTGCTTGGCAACACCGAAGCGATTGAGGACTTGGGAATTTTCGTCAATGTAAAAACCATTGAAATGACCGATGCTTTTCAGCGAATGGCAAATGGCAAATCGTGGGAGCAGTTGGATGCTTACACGCAACAGCAAATTCGTTCAATGGCTATTCTTGAACAGGCAACGGCGAAATATGGTGATGAGGTTGCTGATACTTCCGCGACGATAAGAAACAGATACAAAGCGGCTTATGAAGATTTCCAAAATTCTTGGGGAAACATTGTAAACACGGTTTTACTTCCTGTTTTGGAAACACTTACACAAATTTTTGATATTGCAACAAAAGGATTAAACGCTCTTTCGGGCAGAAGCGGACAAATTCTTGAAAATGTTGAATTGCAAGAAGAAAACACTGACAAGACGGCAGAGAATATAGAAGAACAGACAAAAAATCAAAAAGAACTCAACAAAGAATTGAAAAAAGCAACTGCAAGTTTTGATGACATAGAGATTCTTTCCGCAAATACGGCAGAAAATACAAGCGGTGGATTAGATAGCGGATTGCAAGTTTTAGGCGGTGATTTGGGCGGTGCTACTCCAGACGGCTCGGCTTATGTTGAAGAAATTGACGAAACATTAACCGCTATAATGGGTATAGTTGCTTTGTCTTTGGCGGCAGTAGGTCTTATATTGTTATTCACAGGAAATATTGGTTGGGGTATTGGATTTATAATCGCAGGCGCGGCAACATTGACTGTAACAATGGCTTCTGCTTCCGAATTTGGATATGACGGAATTATTCAAATGCTTACAACCATTATGGGCGTCGCGGGCGGTGCGCTATTAGCAATAGGAATAATGTTGCTTTGGCTTGGAGTAACGACAGGCATTGCAATAGGTATGATAATCGCAGGTGGCGCGTTGATTGTTTCGGCAGTAGCGGCGCAGGCGGCTTTTGCTCCCGATGATATAGTGGCGTGGCTTTCTTTGATAATGGGAATAGCGGGAGGCGCGCTTCTTGCACTTGGCGTTATTCTTTGCATGGTTGGCAGTATTCCTATGGGAGTGGGAATGATAATCGCAGGGGCAGTTTCTCTTGTTTCGGCAGTCGCTCTTAATTTTGATGCGGTAGTCGAAGCCATCAGAGGTCCGATAGGCGCAATTATGGCAATAGTCAGTACGGCATTGATAGTTATAGGAATTATTCTTATTTGTACGGGAGTAGGAATACCGCTTGGAATTGGTCTTATTCTCGCAGGCGCGGCAGGATTGGCAACTGTTGTCGCATTAAATTGGGATGCCATATGGGATGCAATTACGGGAACATTTAATGCAATTATAGATTGGATAAAGGACTATGGATTGCTTGTACTTGGTATATTGCTTTGTTTAACGGGAGTAGGCATACCCTTTGGCGTCGCTTTGCTTGTAAAGTGGGCAAAAGATGGCGCAGAAAATGGCGTTCCGCTTGCGACGGCTATTGTAGATAAGGTAAAAGAAATATGGAACGCAGTAAAGAGATTTTGGGATGCAAACATAGCACCGATATTTACAGGGGCGTTTTGGCTTGAGCTTGCAAAGAATTGCGGAAACGGACTTATAGGCGGTTTTGAAGCCGCCATAAACGGCATAATTGGAATGTTTGAAAAAATGATAAACTGGATAGTAGACGGGCTTAACAAAATATCGTTTGATGTTCCCGATTGGGTGCCGTTGATTGGTGGAAATAAATTCGGGTTTAACATTCCGAGAGCAAATTTCGGAAGGCTGTCAATTCCGAGGCTTGCGCAAGGTGCAGTTATACCACCCAACCGTGAATTTCTTGCAGTTTTGGGCGACCAAAAACAAGGCACAAATATCGAAGCACCGTTATCAACAATTCAAGAAGCAGTTTCTTCTGTAGTTAGCGCACAAAACGAAGCAATGTTGGGAACGCTTGAGCAAATTTTAGAAGCAATTCTCGGAATAGAGATTGGCGATGAGGTAATCGGTAGAGCCTCGCAAAGATATAATAATTCTATGATAAAAATGTACGGAGGTTAAAATGCGACAATTTTGTGATTATTTTATCATTGATGATAAACCAATTTTAGCTCCCGACCAAGATTTAGGCATTTCAAAACAGGATTTAGACGCGGAAGGTTCAGGGCGCGATGAATTAGGATATATGCACAGAATAGTTTTACGCGAAAGAGTTGGCACGTGGAATTTAACCTATTCAACACTGAACGAATGGGAATATGAGTATATGAATAAATTGTTTCAAGGGAAACCCGAATTTAATTTAATCATTAGGATTGGTTCTAAAGAAATAAAAACACGAGGTTATTGTTCTTCGGTAAAGGCATCACTGCACAATGCGACTAAAGGCATATATAAAGGCGTGTCTTTTTCTATAATTGAAGGTTAGAGAAGAAAAATGATAAAAACGATATTAGTTTTATCCGATGGAACGGAAATTTTTGCGGGGCATAATCGAATAAACGCGATACAAAGCACGGCAATCGAAGAAAGTTGCAACAATGGTGAAGATTTAACCTTTGGCTCTGTTTGTTCAAGCAAAATAAGTGTAAATATAATTACGCCGCAAAATCAATTACCGATAAGGGCCGGGGAAAAAATAACCCTATATGAAGAATTGAGTGGGCAAATGCGAAAAAAAGGCGTTTTTAATGCTGAAAAGCCACAAAGAAAAACAGCCAACACAACAAACGTCACAGCCTACGATAATGTATCTTTATTAGACAAAGACGTTACCGAGTGGTTCAATTCGTTAGCAGATTTTCCTTATTCGGTTTTTGATATGGCAAAAATCACTTGCGAACATTGCGGGCTGAAATTGAAAAATTCTAATTTGCGAAACGGGGATTTTTTAATCAATGAAATGAAGTTGGAAAGCGTAACCGCAAGGCAGATTTTACAATGGGTCGGCGAGGTATGCGGGTATTTTTGCATTGCAGACGAAAACGGCGATATATTTTTTTCTTGGTATGTGGAAAACTCAAAAACAATCGGCATAAATAGAGAAAGAGATACTTTGACGTTTTTAAAAGGCACGCTGACATATGAAGACTATACTGTTAAAAAAATAGACAGGGTGCAAATTAGGCAAAGTGAGGATGATGCAGGCTTTTCGTATCCTAGTGATGTAACGGGTGGAAATGTATATATTATTCAATCTAACCCGTTTATAATAGCTTCCGCTGTTATTCAAGATATAGAGAATGTGGCGTTAAATCTATATAATGTTTTGAAAGATATAGTTTATACACCTTGCCATGTTAGTATATCATCATCGTTCAATTTTAATGTCGGCGACATAATAAAAATTACAGATGCAAATGGGGTTGAAATTTCTGCATATATTACTAAAAAAAATAGAGCAGGAAATAAAGAAACCCTACAAAGTTCGGGTAATTTTGAAAGAAACGGCGCAACACAACTATACAGCACAAGTTTTTCTAAAAATTATGGTGATAAGCTTATACTACAAAAAGCAATTACGAAGCTAAATGTAACAGCAGACGACCAGAGCGCGAAAATCGAGGCGCTTGCGGAATTTCAAACCCAAACGGAAAAGAACATTGCCCAAATCAATAGCGAAGCAAACGCGCAGGGCGCGAAAATCAATCTCGTGGTGGAAACTACAGCCGATGGAAAGAACGCTGTGCGCGGCGGTGTGCTGGCCGAAGCGATAAACGGGCAGACCGCGGTAAAAATAAGCGCTGACGTGGTAAACATAGACGTTGTTAAGACATTGAACGCGAAAGCAGATGAAATAGACATCACATCTGATTTACTGAAAATCAGCAGTTCCGGGTTTTCACTTGAAGGCGGTGAATTGTATGCATATAAAGGCAAAATTGGCAAATATGAAATCGTAGACGGCCTTTTAAAATGTAATTACGGCGCGGTTGCCGAAAGCGTAGTTGAAAGCGCATCGTTTCAAATGTACGCGACCAGCACCGCAGACAGTGCACAGTACAGCACAGCTATTTCGCCAAAAACACTTGTACTATATAAATCGATTTTAAATGGTAGAACGCCATGCATTAATATTTCTGCACAAGAAATATATTTCGTAAACGATTTATTGGATACTGTTACCGGCCGCAAAGCTTATATAAAATTCGAAGATAGCGTGCTTTCTTTAGGCTCGGACACATCGGGATTTTCAAATAGACTTAAAGGCACGTGGTACGGCACATTGCTCGTCGATTCCGACCTTCAAAAAAAGCGCGACATATCAAATGTGCCTGGAACATGGGAAAAGATATTTGATATGCTTACGGCGCGTGAATACCGCTACAAGGAAGATGAAACGGGTAAATTGCGTTTTGGATTTATCGCGCAGGAATTAAAAAAAGCAATCGAAGAAGCGGGAGAAGACCCCGATAAATACGCTATACTGCAAAAAGATAAAGATGGATTTTACAGCATTTGCTATAGCGAATTTGCGGCACTCTGTGTTATGGAAATTCAAAAGTTAAAAAAAGAGTTGAGAGGTATAGGATGAAACTTGAGCAAGTGATAACCCTTCACGGCATTTTTGCCGCGAGAGCTAAAGAAGTTTACAGCGTGCAGCTTGCGCTGAAAATTTTGAAATTCAAAAAAGCAACGGCGGCGGAAGCGGAATTTTACGCTGAAAGGCAGCGGCATATTCTTTCCACGTGCGCAAAAACAGACGAAGGCGGCAAGTTTATTTTTACCGAAAGCGGCGGCATTTTGCTCCGCCTGGAGCGCGCCGAGGAATACCGCAAGCAGATGGCGGAGCTTGATGAAACGGAGACGGATGCGCAGATCACGTTCACCGCGCCAGACCTTGAGGAGCTGAAACTCACGCTTGAGGAGCTTGAAGCCGCCGCAGATTTTATAGAAGAGGAGAAAGACGATGGCAGAGGCAATACTTGATTTGCGCCTGGATACGGTGCAGCCTAACCGCGTGCGCCTAGTTTACGGAGTGCAAAACGACTATAATTCGCGCTATATTTGCGCGCGATTTACCGTAAACGGCAAGCCCATAGAGATAGAGAACACGGCGGCTGTGCGTATCAATGCAAAGCGACCGGATGGTGAAAGAAACGCATTCCCCGGCACGGTAAACGCAGATGGCACGGTAAACGTGCCCGTGGCGCAGTGGATGCTTGATGTGCCGGGCGAGGTAAGCGCGAGCGTAACTGCTGCAACGTCGAACAGTGCGCTGACAACACAGGATTTTTATATAATGGCGAAGCCCTCAAACTGGGACGGCACGGGCACGCCGAGCGAGGAAGACCCCGACAAAGACGTGATACAAACAATAATCGAGAGTCAAAAGACGGTAAAAAATGAAGTTAAAAACAAGGCAAGTATTTACGCGCTAAAAGCGTCATATGCAACAGACTGTCTTGACGCTTCGATGTTCGAAAACGGTACAATAAACGAAGCAACGGGCGCGGATTCAACCTATGATTCACCATATACTCCGTGGAGATTGCGCACAACGGGCTTTATTCCCCCGTGTGATGTTATCAAGTGCAACAATGGTTATTTGTTCCACGTTTTCGTGTACGATCTTGATGGTAAATATATTACGTGGGTTTCAAATTTACAAGAGTATTCCGCACTTGACTTCACACAATATAATTATCGTATTCTATTAAGAACCACGGGACATGAAGAAGAAATTTCCATTGACGAAGTGGAAAATATATTTGCTTTCAAAGATAAATTGCCAATTCAGGAAACCTATGAAGCTGTTTTCACAGAGAGTGCGCAAGAAATAATTTTCCGACGTGGATATATTCACGGAGCACTCGGAACTATTCAAACTAGCGTTGTTTCTGTTGTAACAAGTAATTTTTTGAGGGCAGCAAACGGTTCAACCGTTACCGTAAAAGCCGGTTATATGTTTAGGGTTGCAACATACGCTTCGGACAACGAAGAAAGTTTTATAAAATGTACCGCTAATATTATGAGTGGGGAAGTATACACATTTACAAAAGACACATATTTTCGCGCCTATATTTGCCGTATAGATGAAGCGGAGAGCGGTATTGACATTGCAAACAATTTTATCTTCAATATTCCTACAGTAACAGTAACTAAAGCAAGCGTTAAAAGTGTGTTTGACAGAACAAATAAAGTTTACTTTGGCAACGTACCTGCGAAATATTTCAAGTCACCCTATGCCAATGGGTCAAACGAGGGTTTCAACGCTAACACCACGACGAGCGAATTTTACACTAAATTTAATAATCTTGTGTCTGCATATCCCGAATACATCACAAAGACCGACCTCGGAGCGTGTTCCGACGGAACACAACACCTTTACGAATACACATTAAAACCACAAAGTGATAGTTTTGAAACATTCAAAACTATGCCTAAAGTGTTGATGATCGGAGCGCAGCACGGCTTTGAAAAATCAAACATTTTCGGTCTTTACTATTTTGTGAAAAATTTGCTTGAAAACATAGATGATGAATTGATTTCTTATTTGCGTTCGCAAGTTATATTCAAAATCATTCCTATTTGCAATCCATATGGCTTCGATAATTCTGAGTATTTGAACGCAAATGGTGTAAACCTAAATCGAAATTATGATACAGGGCACTTCCCTCAATATCCGGATGCAGTTGTAGGCGACGCGCAGTATGGTGGGCAAACGCCATTTGACCAACCAGAAACGCAAATCGTGAGAAAATTCGTCAATGATAACAGAGATGCTTTTTTATTTCTTGATTTACACACGAACGGCCAATCTTCTGTTACGTCCTATGAACAAGTTAACTGGGTTTCTTTGCAGAACACCGACGATGAGTATTTTTATCAAATGCACGATGCCGTAAGCTCCCACTTTCGCGCCGAAACATTACATTTCAAGCACGATTATAATTTACCGTCAACCGCTGTTATCGGCATGCAGGACGGCGAATTCGGGAGTAGAACTATAAGTTGCACATCTTGCGAGTGGGTATATCAACAGGGTATAATCAGCGCAACCCTTGAGGGCTTCAACGGGTTCCCGAGCAGTACACCTTTTACAATGGAAGTTTATAAGGCAAATACCGAGATTATCGCTAATTTCGTTAAATGCGTGCTTGCTAACTACGCATAAATGATTTTTGAAAAAAAATTAATACAATGCGATAAAAGGCAGGCGGATGAAATGAGGTGATAATATGAGGTGATAATATGAGGTATAAACTGCAAAAAAACTGTTGACGAATATATAAACAGTGTGATAAAATTAAGAAAGGAATGATACTATGCAAAACATTCTCGAAACATTGAGCCTTCCCATCATCGCGGCGCTTACAGTTGCGCTTTTTGAAGCGTTTAAGGGCGCTACAGGCGGCAAATTCAACAAGTACATACCTTTGCTTGCTCCGTTCATCGGCGCGGCACTGGGTGCGCTTTTGTTCGTTGCCTTGCCTGAATACGTACCTGCGGCAAACGTGGGTGCTGCGGCGGTGCTCGGCGCAATAAGCGGACTCTCCGCAACGGGCGCGCACCAAGTAAAAAAGCAGATAGGAAAGGACGGTGACAACGGTGGCTCTTGAACATAGTGAGATACAGGCACTAAAAGCAGAGTTTTTCGCAGAGGCAGACGAGCGATATGTCAAGATCGAGGATTGCAACGACAAGCAAGAGAAGGTGAATGCGAAGTTTGCCAATGATGACAAGCGCATAGACCTTATTCTTGCAGAGCAAAAACAAATGAGGATGGAAACCAAAAACGGATTGAAGTTTAATAATTGGCTCACAGCGGCGGTTCTCGGAGCAATAATTGCGGCAGTTATAGCTTTTTATTTCTTGGCTACTTGACAAACATAAATTCAAGTGTTATAATATTATGGGGGATAGGGATGTACACCCGAAAGCGGTCAACCTCGCCGTTTCCCCTCTTTCTTTCTAAAATTTATGAGGTTATGGAGGGAAAAATGTCAAAATCTTGTAATAACTGCGAGATAGCAGAAAAAGATTTCAATGTCACTGTGCCGTATGTGGTACATGAGGCGGCGATGGCAAGAATGGAAAGACAATCTAAAAGGCTATGGATTGTAATTATTATTCTAATTGCCGCGTTGCTTGTTTCAAACTTTGCGTGGATTATTTACAATTCACAATTCGAAGTTGTTGAGGAAAGCACCGTAATAGAACAAGAAAACGGCGAAGGCGATAACAACTATATCGGAAACGATGGAGATATAAATAATGGCGAAACAAAGGATAACAATCAAGAAGAAATTTCGTAGAAAGAAAAAGCCCACTCGTTGCAAAAGTTGTGGGAAATTCAAATAAGGATTTAAAATGAGATATTATATCGCGCACAAATTTCAAGGTGACAAAAAGAATATCGAGCGTGTCGAAAAAATTGCAAGAAAATTGCAACTCAAACACCCCGAAAATGCGTATTTTTCTCCTTTGCACGCATTTTCTTTTCTTGACTATGACGATATGCCATATGATGATTTTATGGAAATTTGCCTTGATTTTTTAAGCGCGTGTGATGTACTTATTGTGGCAAGTGAAATTTCAAAAGGTGTTCAAATGGAGATAGATTTTGCCAAACTCGTGAAAATGGAGGTAATGCGTCTTGATGAAAGCGGAAAATTACGACCTTTCACGGAGTGAGTGGGAAAATTTAATTGATGAGTATGTATTCAATGAGATACACCGTGCAATGCTAAAGCGGAATTTGCTTGATGGTCGAACATATGAACAGATATCTGAGCAGTTTGATATGTCAACGCGGCAAGTCGCAAGACTTATTCCGAAATTGCAAGAAAAATTATTTAAGCGCATAAAATAACATAAAATTGTCATTAAAATGGCACTTTCACGACATTGTGAAGGTGTCATTTTTTTGTTATTATATAGCCAAGAGGTGATGATATGAATATAACTCAATTTATTAAATCGCACAAAGAATTAAATGAGCTTCCTTTTCTTGTGGTTTTCCGCACAATTCAAGTTTTGCGTGAAAAGAATATGCTAAAGGGTTTTGACGATGTGGATAGAGTACAATCCTAATCCGCTTGGCTTGCGTGTAGGTGATTGCGTTATCCGCGCTATTTCAAAGGCTTTGGATATGCCGTGGGAGAAAACATATATTGACCTATGTGTGCAAGGATTTATGATGGGAGACCTCGCATCAAGCAATGCCGTATGGAGTGCCTACCTAAAACACAAAGGCTTCAAGCGTTGCACTATTCAAGATTGTCCTGATTGTTACACCGTTGACGATTTCTGCCAAGAACACCCAAAGGGAGTTTATGTAATTGGTACAGGCTCGCACGCCGTTGCCGTTGTTGATGGTTGCGTTTTCGATGCGTGGAACAGTCTGCGAGAAACACCCGTGTATTATTTTGAAAAAGGAGAATAAATATGGCTTACCCTAATTATTATCAAGGCGGATATTATCCGCAGTACCAAAATGGAGCAGTCCCCGATATGCTTAACCAGTATAAAGGACAGTATCAGCAACCGCAAATTCAAAATCAGCAACCGTTTAGTCAACCATTTAGTCAACCAATTCAGCAACCAATGACTATGCAACCACAAACAAACGATATGATGATATGGGTTCTTTCCGAGGGCGAAGCGCAGAGTTACCCTGTCGCCCCGAACAATAGTGTTATTCTTTGGGATAAAAACAGCGATGTAGTTTATATCAAGTCGGTCAATGCACAGAATGTTCCGTCTTTCCGTGTTCTTGACTACAAAGAGCGCACAGCCGACAATGCCCCAAAAACGCCTGCAGAGCACGAATGCAAGTGTGGTAGTAAGTTTGTAAGTAAAGAGGATTTCAAGGCTTTAAAGAGTGAATTTGAGGCTCTGCGGAGCGAATGGGAAACATTAAAGGAAAAACCAAAAGCTAAGACCGCTAAAAAGGCGGTTGAGGAGGTAACAGATGGCGAATAATCTTTATAATCAGTTCGGAAGTGCGCCCGTATCAAATGAAATGGCGCAGATCGTGAAACAAGTACAAGATTTTCAAAAAACGTTCAAGGGAGATGCAAAGGCACAAGTGGAACAGATGGTGGCTTCGGGCATTATTCCGCAGAGCGTATTCAATGAATTGGCACAGCAAGCCAATCAAATAATGGCTTTTATGCCAAAATAACTATGGCTTCAAAATCGGGTGCACACGATTTTTGGCAAATAAATATATTATAGGAGAAACAAAAAAATGATGGAAACAGGATATTCCCTCGCTGACATTGCGGCGGCTACTGGCAATAGTGGCAATAACAACAATGACGGTTGGGGCGGAAACAACGGTTGGTGGATTATAATTCTGCTTCTCGCCCTCGGTCGTGGTTATAGCTTTGGCGGTGGCTACGGCGGCGGTAATGGTGGCGGTTATGGTCAGCCCATCGTAATTGACAACGGAAGAAGTGGCTCTTGTGGTTGCGGTTGTTCGCCTTGTGCTACACAGGCTGACCTCTCTGCCGCTTTTGCAAGCAATGCAACGCTGAACGGTATTAACGGCATTGACAGCACGCTTTGCCAAGGATTTAATGGTATTCAACAGTCTTTGATGAGCGGTTTTGCAGGTGTTGACCGTTCCGTTTGCACCCTCGGTTACAATCAGGCACAGCTTGTAAATGGTCTGTCCAGAGAATTGGCAGATTGTTGCTGTGGTACTAAGCAGGCTATCGCAGATGTTAAGTACACTATCGGTAACGAGGCTTGCGAAACCCGCCACGCACTCTACAATAGCACTCGTGACATAATCGACAATGCAAACGCTAACAGCCGTGCGGTTCTTGACTTCCTTGTAAAGGACAAGATTGACACGCTTCAGAGCGAGAACCTTGCGCTTCGTTTCAGAGCTTCTCAGAGTGAGCAGAACGCATTTATCACCGCTAATCAGCAGGCACAGACCGCAGAGCTTATTCGCAGACTTGGCGCAGATTGTCCTTCGCCCGCTTATATCGTTCCTAATCCGAATTGTTGCTATCAGTACAATGTAAGTCCTGCTAACAATTGCGGATGTGGCTGTGGTAACGGCGGTTTCTAAAAATCAATAGATAAAAGATTGACTACTTTCGCATTTAGCGGATGTTCGGGCGATAATGTTACTGCCCGATAATGACTTTCGGGGAGTGAACGCAGAAGGTAGGTGTTTGCTCCCCTCTATTTTTTATGAAAGGAAATATTTATTATGGAAATTAAAACCATAGCAGATTTGAAAACAAAACTCATCAATGCGATTGATGAAATCGATACATCAAAGGTTACTCTTTGTGATCTTAAAATTTTGGCTGACACCATTAGCGTACTTGCCAACATAAATGATAAACCTTTTGATTTTATGGAAGCGTATTCAAAAATATCTACAATGGGTTTTGGGGCAAAGCAGACCACACTTTCTGATTTAAAGGAGGTAGAATAATATGGCGGCTGAATATAGCTATCCCCTCGTGCAGACGATTGCCGAGGATGAAAACATTATATTCCTTGACGGTGACAGATGTTGCAAAAAAGGATATATCACACACAGAAGCGGTTCGGGCGTGTTCCGTCTTAAAGGAGCAGGAAACGCTTGCAAGACCGTTTATAGAGTTACTTTTAACGCAAATATAGCGGTAGCACCTGCGGCAGATGGTGGCGTTTTGGGTGCGATAAGTGTAGCACTTCAAGAGGATGGAGAAACCTTGCAGAACGCAGTTGCAACAGTTACCCCTGCGGCGATTGGCGATTTCTTCAATGTTTCGCTTACCACTTTTATCGTCATTCCTTGCGGTTGTTGCGTGACCGTATCGGTGGAAAACGTAAGCGTTGGCGCGGCAGGAGCGGCAGGCTCAGCGATTGATGTGACAAATGCAAACATCATCTTCGACCGTGTAGCGTAAGAAAGGAGAAAATTATGAAACATCTTGAAGAACTCAAAGAAACAATAAAACGTGAACTTGAAAAGTTCGCAAAACAGGGCGATGTGTCTGTAAACACTCTTGAAAAAATCCATAAACTTTCCGACACTTATAAGAACCTCTGCAAGATTGAAATGCTCGAAGAAGAAGCCGAGGGCGGTTATTCTGAGGCAAGAAGCGGAAGAGGTGGCTCTTATATGCACGGTTCGTCTTATGATGACGATATGATGTATTCCGAGCGTAGAGGCAGAGGTAGAAATGCAAAGCGCGACTCTATGGGCAGATATTCAAGCGAAGATGGCTATTCCGAAGAGGACGGCTCTTACCGCGCTTCTTATGCAGATGAAATGTCTTATGCGAGAGGCGGTCAAGGGGGCAGAGGCGGTCGCTCGTCTTATGAGGGTGGATATTCCAGACACGATGCCAAAGATTGGATGATGTCACAACTTGGCGAAATGATGGAGGGTGCAGACCCAAAGGAACGCGAGGCTCTCAAAGATTGTATGAGGGCAATAGAACGCGCGTAACAGAGCAGAACGGCGGTGAAATGCTTTATAATATAGAAGAAAGTCCACTCGGAAAAAATGCGTATAGCGAGATTGCAGACATCTTCCCTGCTTTGCAAAAATATAAAGACGAACACAACACCGCAAATTTACAGAAATTGATGGTTGAGATTTTAGAGTTTTGCCGTTCCGTTTATGCAAGTACGCGGAGCGAGGACGAAAGAAAAATTTACTACAATTTCATTGAAAAATTGAATAAATAATTTGAAGAGCAATGGTTTTCCCGTTGCTCTTTTTTTGTTAAAAATATCTTGAAAAAATATAGAAAAATTTTATAAAACCTATTGACAAACGCAATAAAATAGTGTATAATAAAGTCACAAATCAAACAAAGAAAGAAATGAGGTTGGCAATGAAACTTAATTCACAAGTAAAAAATCTGAAAAGCATTTCAGATAAATTGGAAAACAAAATAGTTGCTTACGAAATTAAAATCACCGCCATTGAGGAAAAGGCTTGCAATGATGATGATAGAAGCTTGACGCAGGGCGAGTGGAGCAGAGTGTGCAACTATGAAGAAAAAATCAAAGCACTTTTTAAAGAAAAGGAAGTTATTGAAAAAGCAATTAAACTTCTTACATATTATTGCGATTAAGAAAGGATAAAGAGGTAATAAAAATGAAAATGTTAAAAAATATATTTAATTGGCTTTCGATGTTTCTTGGAGCAAAGAACGATTTGACAAATGAAGCGGTCAAGAATGGCATATGCGATTTTGGCGGTCAAGGTCGCAACGAATTTGGAAAGTGAGGGGCGAGATATGAAATATAGATGCTATGCGTGTGGGCACGTATTCGAAGATGGCGAGCAGGCGAGATGGAGCGAGAGCCGAGGCGAGTTTTGGGGAGCACCTTGCACAGAAGAAATGAGTGGTTGCCCCGTTTGCCGCAGTGAATATTACGGAGAAATTACCAAGTGCGCCATATGTGGTGAAGAACATTCAGAAGATGAACTGAATGGCGGCGTGTGCGACGAATGTATTAACGCGCGAAGAAAAGATTTTACAATGTGTTACAGAGTGTCTATGATGCAGAGCGAAAAGATTTATATCAATTCGTTGCTTGCTTCGTTATTTGAGCCGTGCGACATTGAGCAGATTTTGAAAGAATACATCCGCGATAGGTGGAAGGATGTTGATTGTAGTCCATTCATTGACGAAGATAAATCGTGGTTTGGCGAAAGACTTGCAGAGGAGGTGAACAGAAGATGAAAACGCATCGTGAAGAAATAAGAGCGCATCAACTCACAATCCCGATGACGGAAGGAGAGCATAATATAGTATTAAAGGCATCCAAACGCGAGGGAATGACAAAAGCCGCGTACTGCCGCAAGGTGTTTGAGGCGGCAAGCAAAATATCACTTGCAAAATTAATCATAATGATTGATGGCGAAGTAAACAAATAACAAAAAAGAAAGAATGAGGTAAAAACTATGGCAAAAATTATCGGAATTATGGGAGAAAGTGGCGCGGGCAAAACCACTTCAATGAGAAATTTAGACCCTGCCGCAACTTATTATATTGATTGCGACAAAAAAGGGCTTTCGTGGCGCGGCTGGAAAAAGCAGTATAATGCAGATGCAAAAAATTATTTTTCCACCGACAAACAGGGCGAAGTTCTTGCAATTATGAAGGGCATCAATGAAAAGCGCCCGAACATTAAAACAATTGTTATTGACACGCTCAACGGAATTATGGTGGCCGATGAGATGCGGAGAAGCAAAGAAAAAACATATGACAAGTGGATGGATTTGGCGGTTGCCGTGTATGGCATTATCGACTACGCTCTTACAATGCGAGATGATATTACGGTTATCTTTGTTTGCCATTCGCAGACTGTCCGCGACGATAGCGGTTATATGTTCACTTCCATTAAGACCAACGGGCAGAAACTCTCTAAAATCGGGCTTGAAACCAAATTCCCGATTGTGCTTTATTCAAAGTGCATTGACGGTCAGTATCTTTTTGAAACACAGGCGAATTTCAGCACGGCAAAAACGCCGATGGGAATGTTTGAAGAAAAGACAATTCCGAACGATATTGCGGAAGTGCTGAAAGCGGTGGAGGCTTACGAAAATGGCTAAAGCAAATTTCGACAGCGGAGTGAAGTCATTTATAACAGGCGAATGCACAATAACAGTGCGTTTTCCTGTTGATTGGAAAGACAGGGCAGATGTGTCTTGTATACAATGCCCTTACCTTTCGAGCAATGAACGGATGTGCCAACTAAACAAACAACCCGTTCAATATCCAAAACAGTATATCGGGTGGGATTGTCCGCTTGAATTTAAGGAAGGAGAGGAAAATGATGGCGAATAAGCGAGATTATAAATTCAAAAACACCGTATCAAAAGATGGTCAATACACTTTGCACTTGAATGCAGACCTTAACCGTAAAGTTTCGGAATATTGCAAAATGAAGAATATCAACAAAGCAAAGTATATCAATGAGTGCATTTCAAAAGCACTTGAAAAAGACGAAAGCGAATATTTGCAGAGCCTTACCAAAGAAGAACTTGTATCTATCATTATGAAAAACAAAACAAATTAAAGGAGAAAACAACAATGAAACCGATTAACAATTTTGCAAATGTACAAGCAACAACAGGAGAATTTAATCGCCCTACTGCGGGTGGTTATTGCGTAGAAATTCTTGAAGTTAAGGATTTTCCGATGAACGCGCAAACAGGCAAAGGGGATTATCTTAAAATTGACTATGATATTTGCCACGGCGAATTTGCGGGATATTATACCAAGCAGAATGAACGTTTCGGCGGTACTTGGTTTGCTAATTTTATCCGTTCTTACAAAGAAAGCGCAGTAGGAATGTTCAAGCATTTTATTAACTGCGTAGAAGAAAGCAACAAAGGCTACAAATGGAATTGGGAAGAAAACAGTCTTGTTGGCAAATATGTCGGCGTAGTGATAGGTGAGGAAGAATATTTGAAGAATGATGGCACGGTTGGCGTGCGCCTCACGGTAAAAGACATAAAAACCATAGATCAAATAGTAAACGGTCAATTCAAAATTCCTGCCATTAAAAAACTTGCAGGTGCGGTAAACACTTCTCCTATTGTTTCTGTGCCCAAATTCACAGAATTGGAAGATGATGAAGCGTTGCCTTTTTAATTGATTTAAAGCGATATAAGCGGCGTTTGTTGGTGATAGTATATTTGTTTATGCTTGCCAACAAATCGCCATCAATGGCGTATAATCAATTAATATAAGGTGATAATGTGAATTATAAACAAATATATGCGATAAAGAAAGCAAACGAAGAAAGAATTTTGAAGGTATGCCCGAATTGCCCGAATACAAGCGGAATATATTTTCTGCTCCGTGAAGAGGATGGGTTTAAGTACGCATATATCGGGCAAGCTGTTCGGTTGAGGGAGCGTTTGGGTTCTCATTTGTCGGGGTATCAGCACATAGACCTTTCGATAAAAAAGCACGGTCTTTGGAGCGAAGAAAATCAGACAGGGTACAGGGTTCATTTTTTGGAGTTTTCCGAAGATCTACTTGACGAGATGGAGCAAAAATATATCAAGCAATATGCAAATGCAGGTTATCAAATGCGGAATGCTACAAGCGGTTCGCAAGGTGTAGGTAAAAAGGGGCTTGATAACCAAAAGCAACCAAGGACTTACTATGAGGGTTTGAATAATGGTTATGAACGAGCGAGAAAAGAAATAGCACATCTTTTTGATCTGCACCTTGACTATACCACCAAAAAGCAACCGCCGACCAAATTACAAGAAAAGGCGATGCTAAAATTCAAGGATTTTTTGGAGGGCGATAATGAATAAATATGCCATATATGAACGCATTAAGGCAGAAATCACACGGACAGCAAAAACACCCGAAGAATATGAAAAGAGAATTAAAGCGTTAATGAGGAAGTTAAAAATATGATTGTAGATAGCGGACAGAGAACAGAATTTACCACAGGCGCGGTTCGTGATATGCACGACGGGAAAGGTCGCATGGACTTGCTACCTTGGGCGGCAATTATGGAAGTTTCCAAGCATTGCGAAAATGGCGCGAAGAAGTATGGCGAACACAATGTAGACAAAGGAATACCAACCTCAAGCCTTTGCGATAGCGGCATGAGGCATCTCGCAAAATATCTTGATGGTTGGACGGACGAGCCGCATCTATTGGCGGCGGCTTGGAATTTGTTGTGGGCGCTGGAAATGGAGATCAAGCACCCCGAATTGGTGAATACACCGTGGAGAAAAAACGATGAAAGCAAAGTTAATTAAATACCCAACAGCGGAAGATTGGATGTTCTGTAAACAATGCGCTTTGGTAACAGTCGGGAAAAAAGCAGTTGCAGAGCCAACGCAAGAGTGGAAGCACGATATACTTGAAGCGAGGCATAGTCCGATAAGGGTTTTGCAATTTGCCTTTGAGTTGGAATTACCTTACTGGGTAAGCGTGCATCTGTGTAGGCACATACACGCTCAACCGTTCGTTAAATCGCAAAGGAATGACCGACAGAGCGATTATGACCGCACCAAGGCGCCACAAGACGAGAAGGTAAAAATGATTTGGTATATGAACGCGGAAGAATTGCAAGTTATCGCTAACAAAAGGCTTTGTTGGCAAGCAAGCAAGGAAACAAGGCAAATTGTGCAGATGATGTGCGATACGGTTTTGCAAAGATGCCCCGAGTTCGAGGGCTTGCTTGTACCAATGTGTAAATACCACGGCGGCAAATGTCACGAAATTATTCCGTGCGCAGAAAAACACTCTTGATAAATTCTGATAGGTATGTTATAATAAAAAAAGCGGAACTTGGCGTATTCAAAAAATGCGCCAAGCATCGCCCTTCCGCATTGCGGGAGGTATTTTTTATATGAGGAAAGAAAGATGAAAATTGATGCAGTACAAGAAATAAAAAGCAGAGTTTCAATGCGAGAAGCGTTGGAACATTACGGCTTTTTGGCATCTCGCCGTATTCCTTGCCCTTTGCACGGTGGCAAAGATACGAACTTTGAGGTTAAAGGCAACACGTGGCGATGCTATTCGCATTGTGGAAGTGGAGATGTAATATCGTTTGTTCAAAAATATTATAATTTGTCTTTTCAAGAAACTTTGAAGAAAATCGACAATGATTTTTGTTTGAACATTTATGGCGAAAGGTCTTTTGAAGAATTGCGCCGCGCGCATTATCAGCAACTGGCTTTACAGGCGAAAAGAGAACGCGAGAAGCAAGAAAAGGAAGAAGCGGAGAAACAATATTGGAAAGAATTTGACGAGTACAGACGGCTTGAAAACAACCTCAAAGCCTATGCGCCAAGTTCTCCCGAGGAAGAGCCGCACCCACTGTATGTCGAGAGCTTGCAAAAAATAGAATTTCAAAAATACCTGCTCGAATGCGCGAATATTAGGAGGCAAAAATGAATGAAGAAGCGATTTCTTGTATGGAAATTTCCGACTTGTTAAGGTCTGAAAACATATATATGATACAAGCACAGCCGATGGAAGTGCGCGAGCAGTTGAAAGCCTTATATTTTGCGAGGATGCAAGAGCTAAAAGCCGACAAAGAATTGAAAGAGCAAGTTAAAAGAATGTTCAAAGCATTTGACACGGCAGAGCGTGAAATGGCTGATGCTTACACAAAAGAAAATGCAAGAAAATATTCTGAAGTGCAACTCGCATTTGACGGAAAGGGTCAGCCTTTATCGACCATCGATAATTTTCTTTTAATTCTGCGAAACGACAAAGAGTTTGAAAGTTTGAGATTTAATCAGCTTTCATATTCACCCGAACATATTGTTGATGGTAAATTGGAGCGTTGGCAGGACAAAGACGATAGCAGGGCGAGATTTTATATTGAGCAAAAATACAAAATCCACAACCGAGAAAAACTTGATGATGCCCTGCGTATTCTCTTTGCAGAGCGTGAGTATCACCCCATAAAGCAAATTATTGAAGCGGTAGAGTGGGACGGTGTGAGCAGAATACAAACACTTTTTATAAAATGGCTTAAATGCGAAGATACACCATACATTAGAGAAGTTACAAGGCTTGTATTTGCAGGTGGCATTCATAGGCTTTACAATGCAGGGTGCAAGTTTGATGATGTTGCGGTTTTGATTGGCACACATCAAGGCGAGGGAAAGTCTACCTTTGCAAGATGGTTAGCAATCAAAGACGAATTTTTCACCGAGGTTACAGAAATAGAAGGTCAAAAAGGAATTGAAGCGATTGAGGGTGCGTGGGTGTGCGAGATTGCAGAACTTTTGGCGGTTACAAAGTCAAAAGAGGTTGAAGCCGTCAAGTCATACATTACAAAGCTCGTTGACCGTTACCGCAGACCGTTTGACCGCAGAACCACCGACCACAAAAGACAATGTGTTTTTATTGGAACAACAAACAAAGAGCAGTTTCTAACTGACAAGACAGGAAATCGCCGTTGGTATCCCGTTAAGGTAAATTCAAGCGGTTATGATTTGCACGACCATAAAGAAGAAATCCAAGCGGACATTTTGCAAGCGTGGGCAGAAGCAAAATACTTGTATGACCGTGGCGAGTTAAATCCTTATGCAGACAGAAATCTTCTCGCGGAAATTAAGGAAAAGCAAGAGGCGGCAGTAGAAGATGATTACCGTGTAGGAATGATTTCCGAGTACCTTGCAGAAAAGCAAAAGGTTTGCATTTTGGAAATTTGGAAATATGCGCTTGATAATTCGTTCACAAAACCAACGCGCAGGGAAAGCAATGAAGTCACACTTATCTTGCAAAGTTTAGGCGAGTGGGAGCGCGGCAAAGTAGAGCATCACCCTGCCTTTGGAAATCAACTTTTTTGGTATAAAAAGCAATAATTTTTTTGCCTTATAATTAAATAATTTTGTTATCTTAAAAGGCTATTTATATGTTATTTATAAGTTATTTATTAAGAAAAACCCTTATATATCAAGGGTTTTTCTATTTTTAGAGTATTTATAAACAATAATTAGTGCAAAAACTTTTACACTCGATTTTTAGCTTGTGAGTAAATATAAAAGTATTTTATAGTAATGATATTTATATAATTAAGGCAAAAACGTGAAAAAGTCAGTTGTGGCAAGGATTTTTGGCATAAATAACAAAAAAATCAAGTTATTTATGTTTATTTTTTTCTATAAAAAATATATAAAAAATGTAAAAATCATATTGACAAATGCGCTTTTATGTGTTATAATGTAATCACAGTAAGGGGAACGCCCCAAGAAAGAAAGAGGTACAAAAAATGAAGATTGGAAATTCTGTTTTTGAGATTGTAAATAAGGACGGGAAACTTTTTGTTAAGCACACATTCAATGGTGATTATTATCAAAACGAAGATATGATGATGATTTATGGATTGAACGCAAAGCCTTTTGTAAAGAGATTGGGAACAAAAATGTATCTTCCCGAAGAACTTGTACAAGAATTGAGGGCTGGTGCTTGATGAATTGGCAAAAATTCAAAGAAACAAAACTTGCCGTTAAATGCACATCGGGGAAAGATAAGTTCTTCTCCGATTGTGCAGAACACGGAATATATAATTTTATGGGTGAAAGAGCAATGCTCCGTGATTATTTTGTTTGCCGTTTGTGTTATAAAGACCAATTCAGCGAGGGCAGATATGAATTGATGTCTTGCGATGAATGGCAGATAAAAGAAAATGGATTATATGGGAAATATGGATTGGAGGTTTTTTTATTATGAAGATTTTTGAAAAAAGATATTGCGAAAACATTATAGGATGTTGGTATGAGTATTATCTATTTGGAATTAAAATCCATAAAAAGATTATATTTTTATACCGATATTACAGAACAATAAAAATAAGTGGAATCGGAATTGACATTGTGGCGATTGCACTTAACGAAGAATATCATTTTGGGCAAAAAATGCTTGAGCGACTTGACAAACCTGTTCAGGCGATATTAGACGAAATGACAACCTACAAGGATATGGAAGTATTGGCGGCAAGGATAGCGTAAAGATTGGCTACTATACGCAAGCAAGATGCGGATTTCTTTCTTGACAAGTATATAAAATTGTGAGGTGGCAAAGTGGTTTTGAAAGATTTGCTTTCGTTATTAAGCGAAGCAGAAATTTGTTGGATATATGATAATAACGCGATAGAAAGCGCACAAGCGTTGTATTGCGGGTTTGCAAGAACATATCGGAAGAACTGCAAACGGCGCAGGTGGTGGCTATAACGGCTCGTGAAGGGCATCGTATTACATTTTTAATAGAAAGAGGTAAAGGCATATGATGATATGTAATTGTGGCGGAAACGCTAAAGTGATTTATAATGTTTATGATGGGGAGAATTGGCACAGAAAAAGAAAATGTGAGCAGTGCGGTCAAATGATTTACACAGTAGAAGTATATGAGAGCAAAAACAAATACAACATCGCTTCAAGCAAACATTTCAGAAGGCGCAGAGAAAATGCCGCCTTGACAAAGAAAGAATAATGTGCTATAATTAATATAGGGTTTCAAAAAAATCCTATATTGCGTAGTCGCCAAGCGGTAAGGCAACAGACTTTGACTCTGTCATTCGTAGGTTTAAATCCTGCCTCCGCAGCCAGTGGGATTTTTTCTCATAGTACCTCCTTTCTTGAAAAAGCCGAGGGGTGAAACTTAGACTCTCGGCAAGATTAAATAAAAAGGTGATTTTATGTTTAATGTAAAGCGTTTAAGATGTTTTGTCGGTCATTTGGCTTTTTGGTTGCCGTGGATTGTGGCATTGATTTTGTGGCATATTCCGTCAAGCATATCGGCAACTTATTACACACACGCAGGGGCAGTGTTTATGATAATTCTCGGTGCGTGTTCCGTGTTCTTGATGTTCTATGATGGGTACGATAAGACCGATGATATATTAAACACGATTGCAGGAATTTTTGGATTGTTGATTTGTTTGTTCCCTTGCGGATACGATGCCGAAAGGGTAGGAACGTTTCAAACGCCTGTTGCAATAAGCGCGGCGATACATAACACATCAGCGGTTGTATTTTTTCTCATTCTTGCCTATGTGTCATTGTTTCAGTTCACGAAAAGCGATGGAAATATGACCGAGAAGAAAAAGAAAAGGAATGTGATATACCGAGCTTGCGGTGTTGGAATGATTGCTTCGTTTGCAATATTGCTTTTGCCTTATTTCCGCATACAAGTATGGCTGACCGAGATGTTTGCACTTTCCTTTTTCGGCATTTCTTGGCTGACTAAAGCGAATGCTTATAAATGGCTTTTTGCCGATTAAATAAAAATTTAGAAGGAGTTGATACAATATGCTAACCAAACACAGCCGATTGTGTCGGCTCTTTTGTGCATAATGGGGTGAATGTATGGAATTAAAAATTGAGTATATTGCGGTTGAGGATTTGAAGCCGTATGAGAAGAATAACAAGAAGCACGAAGATTTTGACATTGGCGAAATTGCAAAGTCTATCAGCAAGTATGAAATGATTGACCCTGTTGGAATATGGGGAAAGGATAATACCATTGTTGAGGGACACGGCAGAGTTCTTGCCTGTAAGCAACTAGGCATTGACAAAGTGCCTTGCATTCGTTTAGACCATTTGACAGACGAGCAACGCAGAGAATATGCGATTGTGCATAATAAGTCGCAGGAATTGGCTCTATATGATTTTGACAATTTGGCTGATGAATTGGCTGACCTTGATTTGAGCGATTTTGATTTTGACTTCGGCATTGATACGGAAGCAGAGGAACAAACCGAAATTGTGGAAGATGAAGCACCCGAAGTTGACGAGGAAAACGAGCCGATTACAAAGTTCGGCGATATTTGGCAGCTTGGCAGACATAGGCTGATGTGTGGAGATAGCACCGACAAGGAAACTGTTGAATTGCTTATGAATGGCAATAAAGCGGACTTACTCTTGACAGACCCACCCTACGGCATAAATGCTGATAAAGGTGTAAGCGGATTTGGAAACACAAAAGGCAATAAGTATGATGATGATTGGGATAGTTTTACTCCCGATAAATCTTTTTTTGATATGATACTTGAAATGCCGAAAAATGCTATAATCTTTGGTGGTAATTATTTTACGGATAAGTTGCCTTTAGGTAAGCATTGGATTGTATGGGATAAAGTCGGTGAGATTGACTTCCAAAATCCGTATAGTGATTGCGAACTTGCTTGGAGCAATATATCAAAAGAGAGCGTTAAAAAATATACTGTTATTCAGCAAGGATTTGTTGCAGAGGAAAAGGAAAAGAGAGTACACCCCACTCAAAAAAGTGTTAAACTCTTTGCACAAATTATTGACGATTACACGGATAAAGGCAATATCATTCTTGATACTTTTTGCGGTAGTGGTACAACCTTTATTGCAAGTGAGCAAACAGACCGAGTTTGTTATGGTATTGAAATATCCGAAAAGTATTGCGATGTAATAATCAAGCGATGGGAAACATTGACAGGCGAGAAAGCCGTTAAATTAAATTAAGCGAAGTGAAGTGATTTGAATGAGAAGAACTTAATTCCGAACGAAGAACGAACTCCGAGCGAACGCCGAGAAAATGCACGAAAAGCAGGAATTGCATCAGGAAAGGCAAGGCGAGAAAAAAAGACCATACAGAAGATACTTGCGGATTTGCTTGATAGTGAGATAAAGGACAGCCCACAGTTCGCAAAATTAGCGTCAAAAATGGGCGTAGAAAGCGATAAATCGGTTAAAGATATATTTACTATGGTATGCCTATTAAACAGCGTTAAAAGCGGAAATTTGGGCGATTTGGAACGGTTGAGTAAGTTGTTGGGTGAGGATAAGCAAAACGAGAACGCAGATGTATTGGCTAAACTTGACAAGGTGATTGGCGAGGTGGATAAACTTGCTGAATAGTTTAACGGATAAACAAAAGGAATTTTGGAATAATTGTGACCACCGTTGGAATGTCAAGTGCGGAGCAACGAGAAGCGGAAAAACCTTTCTTGATTATTACCTTATACCAAAACGAATTAGAGCCGTAAGTGGGAAAGATGGCTTGTATGTCATTCTTGGCAACACAAAAAGCACCTTGCAAAGAAACATAATTGAGCCGTTGCAGAATATTTGGGGCGTTGACCTTGTAAGCGATATAAAGGCAGACAACACGGCTATAATGTTCGGCGAAAAGGTGCACTGTATCGGTGCGGATAAAATCAATCAAGTAAACCGATTGCGTGGTTCTTCAATCAAGTATTGCTATGGCGATGAGGTTGTAACTTGGCACGAAGATGTGTTCAATATGTTGAAATCTCGACTTGATAAAAGCTATTCAAGATTTGACGGAACTTGCAACCCCGAAAGCCCTCGGCATTGGTTCAAGGAGTTTTTGGATAGCGATGCAGATATATTTTATCAGCAATACACTTTGTATGATAACCCATTCAACCCACCCGAATTTGTAAAGGCTCTTGAAATAGAGTATGGCGGTACAGTTTATTTTGACCGATATGTTTTGGGATTGTGGAAAAGGGCAGAGGGCGTTGTATTCCCCGACTTTGCAGATAACCCGAAGAAATACCTTGTCAAGAAAGAGGATTTGCCGAAGCACTTCAAATGGTGTATGGTTGGCTACGATTTGGGCGGTAACAAGTCGCATTATGGCTTGGTTGCTTCTGCTCTTGGCGATGATAATGTGCTTTATGTGTTAAAGGCTGACGAGATTATGCCACAGGATATGAAACCACAAGATGTAGAGGAAAAGGCGAAAAAGTTTATTGAGTATATCGAAAGCACCTACAATGTAAGGGTGCAGAATTGTTATATTGATGATGCATATTACACAATCATAAACGGCTTGAACTCTTGGCGGTATATCTTTGACAATGCGGCGGCGGTCAAGTCTGCTATGCCTTTGATTGATAGACCGATTAAACTTAACAAATTGATGCACACAGGCAGATTTAAGATACTTGACGGACAATGTAAGCCGTTGGTTGAACAGTTGCAAGATGCCGTGTATGATGAAAATATAGAGGGCGTTATTTGCGATGATGGAAGTCAATGTATAGATATGATTGACGGATTTTTTTATTCAATAGCAGATGAATATGCGTACTTAACGGATTGAGGTATAATATGAATAATAATTGGATTTTTAAGAATAGTCCTTTTGAAATGCTTGATATTGCGTTCAAAAGATTGTTTCCCGATGTAAAATATACGGCATATTTTGAGCCGAACATAAGAGATGATGAAAATGGCGAAAAGGTTTGCGGATTGACCGATTTTGCCGATGATGGGGAAATCACGATTTTTGTTGATACGGATTTGTCAATAAACGATGCGGTTGAAATTTTTGCTCACGAACTCGCACACGCAGGGGTTGGCGTTGAACAAGAACACAATGAAAAATGGCAAAAGGCTTTTGATGATTTGTTTGACGAATACAACAAAATAGGTGATGAAATTTTTTCGAGCAATGTAAATCCGCCTTATGTAGGCAAAGCATACAAAGAAGCATTGGAACAATTAGGCTATGAATAATTTTGGCACAAAATATATAGGAGCGTGATATTTTGGGATTTTGGAGTAATTTTTGGGGATTTGTCAAAAAGAAGATAGACCAATATGATGAGGAAAAGAAAATTGTCGTAAAGGTGCAGGATTGGGAGAATATAACGGAGTATAACCCACTTGCGATTGCCAATACAAAATTGACCTCGCTTGTATGCGATGAAGCAACGGTGGAGTTGCAGACGGATAGCACACTCGTTCAGCCTTTGATACCTCTTGCAGAGAACCTTGAAGCAAAGAGATATGAAATTTGTGCTATGATGAACGGCAAGGGCGGTTGTTTTGTTACAATGGCAACAGGCGAAGATGACGAGCCGTATCATCGCATAATCGCTCCTGCTGATGTTTCCGTTTACAGAATGGTAGCCGATAAGATGTATGAGGTTGCTATGGTTATCGACAAGAAGATTGTCAAGCATAGAGAATATCGCTTGATCAGACATCATATTCTTGACGAGAACGGCACTTTGTATGTTTACTATTACACAACCGACAAAAGCGGTAATGAGGAATATTTGGCTGAATGGGAGCATTACAAAAATGATAATGTTGCTTATTACAACGCCCGAAACATAGGAGTTGCGTATTTCCGTTCACCGCAGGATAGCAGAGGTTTATCACAATGGGGCGTTCCGCTTAACTTTGGGTGCGAGGAAGTGGAAGCCAAACTCAAAAAAGCAAGAAACGATTATGATGAAGAAGCAGAGTTGATGAAAGCAAAGTTGTTTGCTGACGAAACCGTTACAAGAAAGATTGACACTAAAAATGGTGAGCGTTTCGATTTGCCTGAGGGTATCTATACTATACGCAAAAAAGCAGGAGTTGATGGAACACTTATTGACAGTTTCGCACCTGCAACAAGACTTGCAGAATATAAGCAAAAACTCATTGATGCAAAAGCCGATTGGGAAGATATGGTAGGTCTTGACCGAGGATTTTTGACCGAGGCAGAACACACGGCAGGGGCAACGGCAACAGAGATACGCACGGCAAACACAAAAACACGCTCTTTTGTCAAGAAAATTCAATCTGCTATGTTTGACGGCATCAAGGCGACGCTTGAAGCCGATGCGGTGTTCTTGAATATTCCGCTTGACCTTTATACAGTTATGGTGGATTGGTTTGATGCGTTCCAAGATGAGCAAGAGCAGTATAACCGTATTGTTTCAGCCGTTGACAGAGGTGTCCTTGAAAAAGAGGACGAACTCAGGTGGCTTTATCCGAATATGACCGACGAGGAAATTGCCGACAAACTCGCAAGGCTTGAAGCGCAAAGCCAAGTCAACGCCGATATGGCTCTTGAAAGAATTTTGAACGGAGGTGCATAATATGAGATTAGGTAGTACACCAAAACACGAATTTACACTTCCGTTTGATGTTTATTTTGTTAAAGAGTTTAAGGTGACATACAAGCAGAACAATAAAATCATTCTTGAAAAGTATTTAAGCGATTTTGAAGCAAACGACAACACATTGTCGGTAACACTCACGCAAGAGGAAACATTTTTATTTATAGAGGGCGTAAATGTCGAAGTTCAAGCAAGAGTATTGACAACCGAAGGGGATGTATTGGCGAGCAACATTCGAATCATAACGGCTGAAAGATGTCTTGATAGAGAGGTGCTTGAATGAAACTGAATTTATCATTTGAGCAAAACCAACAAAATATAAACGTTCCTTTTTCAGAAAGTGGAGGGCAATTTAGCGCTGGCTTTGGTGAGACCTCTGTTCTGCACGATGGACAAAACGGTGCAACTTTTATTCCCGCCGTATCGGCCGAGGGTGTTATATCTTGGACTAATGATCGAGAGTTACCTAATCCGCCACCCGTAAATATCAAGGGCGAAAAGGGAGAAAAAGGCGAACAAGGGGAAAGAGGGCTGCAAGGTATTCAAGGCGAACGTGGCGCGGATGGCGCAAATGGTAAAGACGGGTCGAACGGCAAAGATGGCGCGAAAGGCGATAAGGGCGACGCGGGCTATACTCCTCAACGTGGCGTTGACTATTGGACTGAAACCGACAAAGCCGAAATGGTTCAAGCCGTTATTTCCGCATTGCCTAATGCAGAGGGGGTTGGATTTTAATGTCGAAATATGTCATTGATGGGGAGACCCTTTCCGCTATTGCCGATAGCATCCGAGACAAGAAAGGCACTACGGCAAATATCAACCCCGAAAATATGCCCGCCGAAATCGCAAGTATTGAAACTGGCGGTGGCGATTCGACTATGGAAGATGGGCTTATTACAAGAACACTTACGGAATACAAAAACAATCGTGTGGCTATTGTAGGTTCTTATGCGCTATCAAATGTCGAATCTCTTGAAAAAGTCACTCTTCCTATGGCTGAAACATTGGGGACTTATGCTTTTGCTAACGATGCTTCGTTAAAAAGGATAGACATTCTTGGGGGCGGTACACTTTCGGGTTCTATTACGTCATCCTGCCTATTGAATTGCGAAAACCTTAATGAAATTATTATGCGTAACGAGAACGCAGTAACAAAACTTCAATCGTTATTGTTCCCGTTTTATGCAGGGGAAGCAAACATCACAAGAAACTTCACCCGCGCTCAATGGAACAAATATGGTAAGGTGGGTCACTTGGAAAATTGGTCGGGGCTAACTATACGAATTAAAGGCAGTATTACTTATTTCACGGGAACGGTAACAGATGAAGATTCAAAGCCCGTTTGGTTGTTCGGTCAGTATGAAGCCAGTACCGCCCGATTGAAAACATTGGCATTGGTGGAAACAGAGGAAGAAGCAAATGCACTAATGCTCCAATATGCAGAGCAGTTTGCAGATGGAGGGTGCAAGTTTTATGTTCCGTCATCTATGGTGGCTTCATACAAATCGGCAGCGAATTGGTCTACCTATACAAATCAAATTCGAGCAATCGAAGATTATCCCGAAATAAGCGGATAACCGACCAAGCATTAGAGAGGATTTTGGCAGGGCAATAATACACCACGATACCGAAAACATTTCTGTTTTCGGTATTTTTTGTGAAAAATTAAAAAAAGTTTTGAAAAAAGGTATTGACAAAGTAATTACAATATGTTATAATATAGGTGTAAGGTAGATAAGACCTTGCAGAAAGAAAGAGGTGTAAAATATGGCAGAGTACAAAATCAGCTCTTATACGGAGCAAAAACTTGACAGCAGAACGCTGACGCCGACAGGAAGGAAAAAAACAAAATACTGTATTTATAAGAAAATTTTTCCCTTCCCGAACAAATCCATATTTCTTTGGGAAACAGTAAAAGATAACCTCAAAACCAAAGAAGAAGCGGAAATGTTTTTGGAAGATTTGAAAGGAGAATAAAATGAGCAAAAATTACATTGAGGCAAATATGCTTATAGATAAAGGGTTTGTTCTTGCAAAAGTAAAAACAAATAAAAGCGGAGAAGTTATAGAGTTTATGACAGTAAATATACAAGATGCGCCGTGCGTTGATTTGGAACAAATAAAAGCGGAATTGGCAAAAGAAATATTTGAAAAGGTTGAAGAGTGCGTAATCGGAACTATTGAGCCGAGCTTTGTTCAGTTGAGAGATGAATATATAACTCCACACAGAAAGGAGAATTGATTTTGAAAAAAGAAACATTCCAAATGCGAATAAGCAATGACAC
>JAFTLM010000098.1 GCA_017455945.1 Clostridia bacterium
CAGGACACCGTAACTTATTTCGGTGCGGTGCTCTTTTCGCTTGATGATGATCTGAAAATTACAGTAAACGGAAGGACGGTATTTGCCAAACCCGGCACCCTGCTGTCCGACCTTTTGGACATTGAAAAGCCCTGCGGAGGACGCGGGCTGTGCGGCAAATGCAAGGTGAAGGTAAACGGACGCGACGAGCTTGCCTGCAAGTACGTGATAACCTCCGAAATTGAGGTCGAAACCTACCAAAAAACAGAGATCGTTTCAGAAACGGGAGCCGACGAAAGCGGTGTTCTTACAGACAATTTGTGTCTTGCTCTGGACATAGGCACCACCACTCTGGCTCTTGCCCTTGTTTCGCTTGACCGAAAGGAAGTAGTAAAGGTCATCACCGCCACCAATCCTCAGAGAAATTTCGGCGCTGACGTTATCTCAAGAATAGATTACTGTCGTAAAAACGGAGTTTCCGAGCTTCATAAGGCAATAGTTGACGAAGTAAACGCAATGGTTAAAAAAATTTTTACCGAGTACGGACTCCAAAATGTTGAGCAGATGTTCGTTGCGGGCAACACGACTATGCTTCACTGCTTTTTCGGCGTTGACTGCTCCTCTATGGGCGTAAGCCCCTACACCCCCGCTTTCCTCGATTCACAGGAAAAGACCGGCTCAGACGCAGGAATATCCGGTGTCGGCAAGCTCTGCTCGCTCCCCGGAATCTCGGCGTTCGTTGGGGCTGACATAGTAGCGGGCATCAACTACGTGGGTCTGCCCGACTCCGACAGGTTCAATCTGCTTGTTGACCTTGGCACAAACGCGGAAATAGCCTTGTTTGACAAAACACGTCTGCTCTGCACCTCCGCCGCCGCAGGTCCCTGCTTTGAGGGCGTCAACATTTCCTGCGGAATGAGTGCCACGGAGGGTGCGGTATACGAATACCTCTCCGACAAAAGCATCCGTTCAATAGGCAACGTGCCGCCAAAGGGCATATGTGCCACGGGACTTATAGATATTATCGCCGAATCGGTAAAGAACGAGACGATTGACGAAAACGGATATATGGAGGACGACCTTGTAATATGCGACGGCGTGGCTCTTACCCCCAAGGACGTGCGTGAATTTCAGCTTGCGAAATCCGCGGTACTTTCTGCTATCGAATGTCTTTTGAAGCACATGGGCATCACCTTTGACAAAGTAGGAAAGCTTTACGTGGCGGGCGGTTTTTCCTCTGCATTGAAGATAGAAAACGCCGTTGACGTTGGGCTTCTCCCAAAGGGCTCGGCTGAAAAATTCGTTCCCGTAAACAACAGCAGTCTGTTGGGAACGGTGAAATTCGCCTGCGGCGAAAGAGAGCTGTCATTGCTTGAAAACGCGGAGTTTTCTGACATCTCCGCCAGCCCCGACTTTTCCGAAAGATTTTTTGAGAATATGTATTTTGAGGTTTAAGCCTTGACTTTACAGAGTAAATATGATAAACTAAAGGTAATAAATATTCTTCGGAGGTTTTTCCATGAAACAGATTTATAACATTGTGGATTTTGGTGCTGTTGCAGGCTCTGACGAGCTTCAGACCTCTAAAATCCAGGCTGCTGTTGACGCGGCTTTCGCCGCAGGCGGCGGGGAGGTAGTCGTTCCCGCGGGAAACTTCAAAACAGCTACCATAAGACTTCGCTCGAACATCACTTTCCGTATGCTCTCGGGTGCGGTGCTTGACGGAAGCACAAATCCCGACGATTATACCCACTTCCTTGACGACAAGATCGAGCCTATCGACCCCTCAAAGGAGATTGACGAGGACTACGGAAACGGTCATTTCGTTCTCTCCCATTGGTACGACGCAATCATCAAGGTCTACAAGGCACAGAACGTAAAGATCCTCGGCGAAAAAGATTCGGTAATCAACGGAAACAATACATATAATCCCAACGGCGAGGAGGGATACAGAGGTCCTCACGCCATTCAGATGACATACTGCAAGAACCTTGAGTTCGGCGGATACACCGTTAAGGACAGCGCAAACTGGGCTCACACATTAAACAAGTGCGATAACATTTTCGCTCATGACCTTACCGTGCTTGGCGGTCACGACGGATTCCACACAAGAATCTGCAAGAACGTACTTATTGAGAACTGCGAGATCTACTCGGGCGACGACTGCATCGCGGGCTTTGCCAACGAAAACGTAGTTATCAGAAATTGCTATCTCGACTGTGCCTGCAGTGCACTCCGTTACGGCGGAACAGACATTCTTGTTGACGGTTGCACAACTCACGCTCCCTCTCGCTACGGCTTCCGCGGAAGTCTTTCCAAAGAGGAGAAGGCGGCATCCGCTCCCACAAACGAGACGCACCGCCACACCCAGCACACTCCTTTCCTCTACTTCTGCGACTATCCCGCAAAGGTTACAAAGCCTCAGGGCAACATCGTGATACAGAACTGCACCTTCATTCAGCCCAACTCCTTCTTCAGACTTCGTTGGGGTCAGCAGTGGTGTCACAACCGTTCGCTGGTTGATATCACCTTCAAGAACTGCAAATGCACGGGCGTTTCGCTTCCCATCGACCTTTACTGCGACGAGAACGAGCCCTGCACGCTTCGCCTTGAGGACGTTGAAATCTCGGCACGCGAAGGATTTGAGGACAAACCCTTTATGCATGCCGACAAGTTCAAGCAGATCTACTTTGAAAACGTAACGGTTACGGGCTTCACCGATCCCACCATTCTCTCCAAGAGCGAGGGCGAGGTTATTATGAAGAACTCGACGCCCATTAAGTTCCAATTAACCGACGTTCTTCACGACAAATACGTATAACAACCAAAAGGGCTGATCTTAAAAATCAGCCCTTTCCTTATGGCGTTGTAAAAACGGAAAATCATAGTTTAGCGGCGAGGGGTGTGTTCGCACTCGCCAAGTCCAGAAAGGTTTTTGCGGAGCTTTTTGCAAAAAGCGACCGCTTGTGCCCGCAGGCACTCGGCGTTTCTTTTGGGAGCTTTTCTTTGCGCCTTTTGTGTCAAAGAAAAGCGGAGTTCCG
>JAFTLM010000099.1 GCA_017455945.1 Clostridia bacterium
AAGGTCGCTTTTTGCAAAAAGCTCCGCAAAAACCTTTCTGGACTTGGCGAGTGCGAACACACCCCTCGCCGCTAAGCTATAATTTACGTTCTCTTTGCTTTTACAATAAGAAAATTGGGCTTGAGATATTCTTTTGCTATGGCGGGTAGCTTTTCTACCGCCCATTTTTCAGGGGTGGGCTCGCAAAGTGTGTCAATTACAAAACCGGCTTTTGCCAGCGAGGTGATTATTTCGCCCATAGGACGGTGGAATTTTACAACTCCGTCCACAAACCATCTTATTTCTCGCTTGCCCGGCTGATTGTAGTTTGAAAACGTGTAGGATACACGCTCGCCGTTTTCGTCTCGGTTGAAGTGCCCTTTGCCGTTCAGCGTCGCCGTGATTATCGGGTGCTCCTGAGAAAACAAAAGCCAGCCGCCGTTGTTCAAAAGTGTTAACATTGATTCTGCAAATTCTGCAAAATTTTCTACGTAATGAAAGGCAAGAGAAGAGTAAATGACGTCAAATTTTTCTCCAAGCGCTTCAATGTCGGTCATGCTCATATTGACGTATTCTATCTTTTCGTCTGCCGATTCGGAGCGTGCCACGTCAAGCATCTTTTGGGAGATGTCAATTCCCACAACACGTTTTGCACCTCTTTTTACAAAATCGGTACAGTTGTGCCCGTAACCGCACCCCAGGTCAAGCACCGATTTTCCCGAGAGGTCGGGAATAAGTTTTGCCATTGCCGGCTGTTCCAAAAGCACGTTGAGATTGTCGTCGCGATCTCGCAAATTTTTGTATTCGTTGAAAAATATATCGTTGTCAAAAATATTTTGCTGTTTGCTCATTTTTGCCTCCTTTTGAGATTGTAGGCGTAAAAATAAGGATGCCTGAAAACAGACATCCTCACTTTGGGTTATCAGTTGTGCTCCTCAAGCCAAGCCTTAGCTTTGTCCTTGGAGATTCTCATGATATCTTCCTTGGTGTAGGGCGAGTCTTCGCCGCCGTTTACATATACGAAATAATTACCCTTGGGTGTCTGGTAGAGGGATTCCTCATATCCTGTGCTGTCACCGAAATTACCAACGGTAACCTTCTTTACAAGAGTTGCTGTCTCTGTGTCGTAAACTACTTTACAAATTGTCTTTTGCATGGTATGGAACTCCTTTCTTTTTTTAATTTTGTGTCACTGATATATTATACTATATTTGTTTGTAAAATTCAAGGATTTTTTGCGATTTTTCAAAAAATGTTTTCAAAAAATTATTCCTCAAACAATGGGGTGGACAAATATCTGTCTCCCGTGTCGGGAAGGAGACAAACGATATTCTTGTTTTTGTTTTCGGCTTGTTTTGCCAAAATTGTGGCGGCGTGCAGAGCAGCACCCGAAGAAATTCCAACGAGAATACCTTCGTTTTTCGCCAATGTGCGTGCCGCAGTGTACGCATCGGCTTCCGAGACCGTTATGACATCGTCGTAAATGCTTCTGTCAAGCACCGACGGAACAAAATTAGCGCCTATTCCCTGGAGTCCGTGAGCCCCTGCAACGCCTTTGGATAAAAGCGGAGAGGAAAGCGGTTCAACGGCAACTATTTTAATATCGGGATTCTGGGATTTGAGAAACTTACCAACACCTGACAAAGTGCCTCCCGTGCCTACTCCGGCAACGAAAATATCCACTTGCCCGTCGGTGTCCTCCCATATTTCGGGGCCCGTGGTTTTCAGGTGAGCCTTCGCGTTTTCGGGATTGTCAAACTGAGAGGGAATAAAGCTGTTTGGCGTGGACTTTGCCAATTCTTCGGCTTTTGCTACGGCGCCGCTCATCCCAAGCTTTCCGTCTGTCAAAATAATTTCGGCACCGTATGCCGCAAGCAGCTTTCTGCGTTCTATGCTCATCGTGTCGGGCATAGTCAGAATTACCTTGTAGCCCTTGTAAGCCGCAATCGCCGCGAGTCCTATGCCCGTGTTTCCGCTTGTGGGCTCTATAATTACCGAGCCTTTGCACAGCTTGCCTTCAGCCTCGGCAGCTTCTATCATACCAAGTGCCGCCCTGTCCTTTACGCTTCCCGCAGGATTGAGATACTCCAATTTGCAGAGCAGCGTAGCCTCTAAAGAGTTTATTTTTTCATAGTTTGTCGGCTCAAAAAGCGGTGTTCTGCCTATGAGCTCGGTTATATTTGTGTATATCTTCATTTTTATACCTCGTTTCTATAGGTTGCTTACATATGATATCACTTTTTTGCCTCGCTGTCAATAGCTTTTACTTTCTCTCCGTTTGAAAGATACGCCTTCACGGCAAGTGTTCCGGCAGGCGCGAGAAACATTCCGAAAATACCGAAAAGTCTGAAGCCCACGTACATACCTATAAGCGTTACTATAGGGTGCAAGCCTATGCTTTCGCCGACTATTTTCGGTTCCGTTACCTGCCGTATAACCGTTATTGCCGCCCACAGAATCAAAAGCCCCATTCCCGTGGAAAAATCATGAGTGATGAACGCAAAAACTGACCAGGGGATAAGCACTGTTCCCACACCGAATATGGGGAGTATGTCAAGAAAAGATATTCCCAGGGCGAGAAGAAAAGCGTAATTTATGCCTATAAGCGAAAGACCTATGAAAACCTCGAAAAAGGTAAGCAACATCAAAAGGGAATAGGCTTTGAGATATCTGGCGGCAAGGGATTTTGTGTGAGCCTTGACAGAGGGGAGCTTTGAAGCGATGCTTGGCGGAAGTGACTTGTTTATCCATTCGTTTATTCCCACGAAGTCAACGGCGAAGTAAAAAGAGGCGATGACTGTGATTACCACACAAAGGATTATTGAAGGCAGAGCACGCAGAAGCGAGGTGGCGAGATTGGTGATGTAAGCTACGGTGTCGGTTGCCATTCCTTTTATAAATTCTATAGCCATATCGTCTATTTGCTCACCGATAGCCGAGAGCTGACTGCCTTCGGCGATATCCTTGAAAAACGGAATGTGAGAGCTTATATTGCTGAGCTTGCCGACAATTCTTGATACGGTTTCGGATAATTTGCCGTTGTCGGATATTATACCCGAGAGTATATTTTCTATTTCGGCAAAAAAACGGCTGATACCGAAAAACAGCAGAGTTCCTATTCCGAGAAACAAAAGCAGAAGCGTTATGGCAGAGCATAGCTTTCGCGGAATCTTCAGACGTGATGAGACCTTTTGCGAAAGAAAATTTGAAAACCACGCCAGCGTCCAGGCTATCATAAAGGGCAAAAAGACCGCAAACAGATACTTGCCCAAGAGAAATATGAAAAAAATAACAAGCGACAGACATATGCCTACAGATGCCCATCTTTGCCAGTTCACCTTCATTTGATGCTCCTTTCATAATTCTTTTTAACATTATTATGCCAACAGAGCCATAAAAAATCAGCAAATTTTATTATTTTCACCTGTTTTTGAGGTGGGTTTTGTCTATATATACAAAAATGAAAAAAACTATTGACTTTATCGGTTTATTGTGTTATCATATTAAAGTGATAAAGTGAAAGGCGAGGTGTAATAATTTGGGACATATACTTGATAATGAAAGCGTAAAGCTGCTTGTTAAAGCTTTTATGACACTGGAGAACGAGGAGGAGTGCAAAGCCTTCCTTGAGGACATAATGACCACAAAGGAGATACTTGATATTTCGCAAAGATTTACTGTGGCAAAGATGCTGTCAGAGCAGGCGGTGTATAATAAAATTGCCGAGGAAACGGGCGCGAGCACCGCTACCATAAGCCGTGTAAACCGAAGCTACAGCTACGGCACGGGAGCGTATAAAATAGCCCTTGAACGCATTGAAAAGAAAAACTGATTGGAGAACAGTATGAAATTCGATAAAAATGTACTTGAAAACGGTGAGCGCGTGGCGTACAGCCTCGGTCAGCTTTACCATAAGTACGGATACATAAGATATAAGGTAAGCAAATTTGAAGAGTACGACCTGTACGTTCAGAACAAGAGCTTTCTTGTCAGCGACAACGTACTCACCTTTACCGATACCGACGGTAAGCTGATGGCACTCAAGCCCGACGTTACCCTTTCTATAGTTAAAAATTCCGTTGACGGAGAGAACAGTATACAGAAGGTGTACTATAACGAGAACGTCTACCGTACCTCTCAGGGGGCGGGTGAGTTCAAGGAGATAATGCAGACGGGCCTTGAGTGTATAGGCGATATCGATAA
>JAFTLM010000100.1 GCA_017455945.1 Clostridia bacterium
AAGAAAAAGTGGACTATCGGCTTGGATAGCTTTATTTCTGTAGGTCTACAGCGGTTTTGTAAGGCATAATTCGGAACTCCGCTTTTCTTTGACACAAAAGGCGCAAAGAAAAGCTCCCAAAAGAAACGCCGAGTGCCTGCGGGCACAAGAGGTCGCTTTTTTCGCAAATTGACTTGCAAGCAAGTCGCAGCTCCGCAAAAAAACTTTCTGAACTTGGCGAGTGCGAACACACCCCTCGCCGCAACGGCATATTCAAATTCGTGTAAAAAACTTTTATTTTTGCATAATTCTATTGACAGCATTTTTTGTTGATGATATACTGTAATTGGAGAATTTTTTCGTACAGAGATTTGTTTTTGAGGTGAAATATGAAAAAAGATTGTTTGCTTTTGCGTATTCTGACTGTCGCTTTGGCGGTTGTTACCCTGGGCGGTGCCGTTTGCCTGCCTGCGGCGGCGGTCGATATCGAGGAGGAACCGCTTTCTGATTTCCTTTGGGAGCTTGATTTCAACAAGATGTCAGACATTGCCGACAACAGGGGCAGTACCGATTATACCGTTGAAGCTCACAAAAACCTTCAACTGACCGACGCGCACGGCAAAAAGGCGTTGAGCGTGGTGGAGAAAAACTGCACCTACATAATAAACGACCTGAACAGTCAGCTTGACGAATACGATTCTTTTTCCATAGAAGCCGATATGTTTTTCGAGACCTATCCCCACGGTACGGGCTCAAACGGAAAAACTCCCAACGAATACCCCATGTCCTTCGTCACCTGGATAACGGGTGAGGACGCGGGCAAATCACCCAATTACCGTTCTATCCGTGTTGACGGCGACGGATATCTTTGCACGGGCTCCGACCCCATAAACAAGCCCGAGCAGAGAAGCTCGGCAAAGCTTCCTTTGGGCGAGTGGTTCAATATCCGCTTTCTTATAAGCCCTGTTACGGGCTTTTGCGAGGTCTATATAAACGGACGGAATCTCCTTAGCTACGAGCTTGGCAGACCCAAGGCAGACCTTATCAGGTCGCAGGTTCGTTTCTTTGATACCCGATATGCCTACACCGCCTATTTCAGCAATATTTCGGTCTACACCGACAGCTCATACCGCATAGGACTTGCAGAGGAGGCGTCTGCCGATTTTGTGGGATATCAGACCGCGAAGGTCAAGGATAACAGCTTTGACATCCGACTTGTGGCAGGCACCGATATTGCCGATATATCGTCATATAACAGCATAGGCTTTACCGTCACCACAATGATGATGGAGAACGGCAAGGAGGTTGCCACAGAGAAAAAACACTACGACGTAAAGGTGTACGAATCGATTGTGGCGGACGGAAAGAGCGTCAGTGCGGAATCGCTGGGCTCAAAATACCTTGCCGCAATTCCCATAGAGGATATTCCCGCCGACAAGGGGCATATTGAGATAGCGGCACGCCCCTACGTTAAAAAGGACGGCATCAGAACCTACGGAAAGGGAATTATCCTCAGCTTTTCGGGAGAGGTGAAGGACGGTTATCCGATACTTGACACCGCTGACAGCTCCATACAGTACACCGCTACACCCTCCGACGACACCTACGTAAAGCTGACCGCCCTTGACAATTTTGCGGGTGCGGAGCAGTTTGAGCTGAAGAACAACGGAGCTGACAACGCCTATACCCGTGAGATATATGCCAAGTTCAGCTTTTCGCCAAACGCCTTGAGGAGGCTTCTTTCCTCCACTCGCATATACCTTGAGTTTTATTCCAACTCCCACCGAGAGCTGACTGCCGAAGAGGAAGCGGCGGGCGGAATACTTGCCGACGTATGCGGAGTTGATACCGCCTGGAGTGAATCCGAGCTTAACGGCAGAAATTACAAAGAGCTGGCGAAGGAGATGGAATACATAGGCGAGGTCCGCTACCGTAAAAAGTACTATTCGCAGATAGACGTGACCGAATACGTGCTTGAAAACGCCAAAGAGGGCGAGGTGGCGTTCAAGATAAGCAACGTGGAGCAGGACGGCTCGGGTGCTCAGGCTCGCATTTCCTCAATACGGCTTGTTGCCTACCCGATTTCCTACAATCACGAAATAAATCTCAGCAAGATGCAGAACCTTGGTTACGAGCCCTGGGGATACGCCGAAAAGCTGGTGGACGAGTGGTTCGGGAACGATTATGACAAGCTCTTCGGAAAAGCCCCCGCCGAGACCTTGGGACTTACGACCGTCAACAATAAAGCTCCCGTCGGCGACTACACCGTGAGAGTTGACTGGACTCAGAATTCGCCTTACTCTAACGCCCGTGCCGACGTTTACGCGCGTTCCATAGACACGCTTACGGGATTTGAACCGAAAGCCGCTTCCGAATACGACGAGTTCGGCGGAATTACAAATTCGGGTATCAAGGGCGAAGCAACGGGCTTCTTCCATACCGAAACACACGGAAACCGCACTTACATAATCGACCCCATTGGAAACCCCTTCTTTGCGGTCAGCATCAACAGTGCCCAGCTTGGGGCAACACAAAACCAAAAGGATGCCGCCATAGAAAAGTACGGCTCTGCCGAAAACTTCTATAACGAGGTCAGCGACACCCTCCGCAGTATCGGTATCAATACCTACCTGGGAGGAGATATTGAGTTCTTAAAGACGGGCAAGCTCAACCAGACAGTGCCTCTTGGTTGCATTTCGGGATATATGGGACGTCTTAACCTCAGCGTGGGTACGGGCGGCTCGGCGGCGTATATGCACAATAACACAATGAACGTCTTTGACCCCGATTTTGAGAGCTTCTGCGTTACCAATACCGCCTCAAAGCTTGAAAAATACAGCAAAAACGAGCCCAATATTCTCGGCATATACTCCGACAACGAGATACCTGCCGAGAGCAATATGCTCTACCGCTATCTGACAATAGACCCCTCCGAGCCCGTAAACGCCTTTTCCTATGCCACCGCATGGACCTGGCTTGTGAAGCGTACAGGCAACCCCAACGCCTCGCTTAACGATATTACCGAAGAGATGTACGAGGAGTTCAAGGGCTTTGTCTATAACAGATATTTCGAGTGCGTGACCGCCGCTATCAAGGAGGCGGGCTACGACCACTATATGTATATGGGCAATAAGATACATTCGGACAACTACACCAGCGAGGGCTATCTCCGCGCGGCGGGCAATTACGTGGACGTGCTCACTTCAAACCTTTACGGCGGACTTACCCCAAAGTTTGAGACTATGGAGACTATGTACAAGTATACGGGCAAGCCTTTCTTTGTGACAGAGTTTTTCGCCAAGGCGCAGGACGCGGTGGATATGAACGGATATTCGCTTGGCAACCAGCACAACGCAGGCATAACGGTTGCCACACAGAAGGACAGAGCGGCTTATTACGAGCATTACACGCTGTTGCTTATCGAGTCGCAGGCGTGCGTGGGCTGGTCCTGGTATAGGTTCAGAGACAACGACCAGACGATATTCAAGGACGATGCGGGCAATCTGTACCGCGCGACCGATTATCGGGATAAGCAGATAAGTGCGTACACCAACGTGCTTACGGGTGCGGTTATCGAGGACGGTCCCGCCCTTGCCCCCTCGCTCAGCGTGTACTATAAGGGCGAGAGCGACACCTCAAACCTGGGTTCAAACAAGGGATTCTTTGATAATAAGATGAATCTGTACGAGGAGGTTGCGGGAGCGGCAAAGAGAGTGACCGATAACCTGTTTGACCTTATAGGATATTTTGACGGCTTGCATAAATAAGAATATAATGGGCTGAACATTGGTTCAGCCCATTTGTTTGAATAGGACGGTAAAATATATTTTAGCGGCGGAGAGAACGGGGGAACGGGGGGAACGGGTCGCTTTTTTGCAAAAAAGCTCCGCAAAAAACCTTCCTAATGAAAGTTTTTTGATTGTTTTGTGCGTTGCCGTTCACTCGTCGGCTGAACACCGACGAGTTTGTTGGGCTAATGATTGGGAGCTT
>JAFTLM010000101.1 GCA_017455945.1 Clostridia bacterium
CCGCAGTGAGCGAAGCGGGAGGTCGCTTTTTTGCAAAAAAGCTCCGCAAAAAACCTTCCTAATGAAAGTTTTTTGATTGTTTTGTGCGTTGCCGTTCACTCGTCGGCTGAACACCGACGAGTTTTTTGGGCTAATGATTGGGAGCTTTAGATTGCTGTCGGTGCGTACTGCCGCAGGGCGTCAGGGACCACTACCCTGCCGCCCCTCACGAATAGATACAAGAAAAATGGAGGTGTTGAGCCGACATTTTTCGGAGTGCGACGGATATGTTCGCACAAATTATATTACGTGAACGCCGAAGGCATTCGCCCCCCGCCGGTCAGGCGGTAAGTTATAATTTATTTTTCTGCGAGTTTACGGATGAATTCGATTATTCTGTTGCCTGTGGCGGTAAGCTCGTCGAAAAATTCGTCGGTAGTCATTCGCAGTACTCCCGAGTGGACCGCCGAAAACTGGAGAAGTCTGTCGCCCGTTACCACTGTTACGTTATAGTCGGGACCAAGCTCGTTCATCATCTTTTCTATAAATGAGTCGGCGGTTTCGTCATGCTTGGTGAAAACCACCCGATAGCCGTCGTGAGTAAAATCCTCGCCCGCGCCGTCCTTCACCAGGTAGGCGTCAAATACCAGCACCAGCTCGGTTTTGGTGTATGCGACGTAGTTGCTTAAAATATCCATCAGCTCTTCGCGTGCCTTTTCCAGACTGTATTCGGCTGTTTTTTTCAGCTCCTCGTGAGAGAATATCAGGTTGTAGCCGTCTACTATAATGAGCTTTCGCTGTTCCTTGACCGCTTTTTTTCGCGGCTTCTTTTGAGCTCCGTCCGCCGAATTTGTCTTTGGCTCGCTGTACTGCTTTCTCCTGATGGGCCCGAACTCGCGGAGCATAATCGCTTCAAGCTCCTCGTTGCTCAGGTTGTATTGTTTGGCAATTTTTGACGGCTTGGGGATAACCGACTCCGACGTATCTGTTGAAATGTCAAGGTCGATGTGCTTGTGCTCGTCTACCTCGTTCCAGGGAACCACAAAGCCTGCTCCGTGTGAGCAGAATACCGAGTGGGGTGTATTTTCAAGATCGGCACAGGGGTCGTAATTTGCCGCCGATATAATTTCGTCGCTGTTGTGGCAGGGTTCGTATCCGTCGTAATGGCAGTAAAGCCGTCCTTGACCGCGAGTATAGGAGGTCAGCTCGGCTTGGTAACCGCCAAGCGTTGCCGCGGGACCTCTGCCTTTTATTACGGTAAGTCCGTCGGTTGCCGACTCAATTTCAAACTCGGCGGCTCGCACACTCAGGTCGGATATGGCTCGTCCCGTGTTTTGAGAGGGAAGTTCGAGGCTGAATTTGTAGTAGGGCTCAAGCAACACACAGCCCGACTTCATAAGTCCCTGGCGGACAGCTCTCAGCGTTGCCTCGCGGAAGTCGCCGCCCTCGGTATGCTTTTGATGTGCTCTGCCTGCAACGAGGGTTATCTTTGCATCGGTCAGGGGAGCGCCCGTCAGCGTTCCTCTGTGGTCTTTTTCATAAAGGACAGAAAGTATCAGCCGTCTGTAGTTGGGGTCAAGGCTGTTTTCGTCAAGCCGTGCGTCAAATATCAGACCGCTTCCTTTGGGTTGTGGCTCGATTAAAAGCTGAACCTCGGCGTAGTGCCTCAGCGGTTCAAAATGCCCTATGCCGAGCGATTTTGAGGCAGGCTTTTCTTTGTAGAGGATACAGCCTTCGCCAAACTCGCAGTTGATGGCGAAGCGGTCGGATATCATTCGTTTCAGCAGGTCTATTTGTATCTCGCCCATAAGCCCCGCCTCTATCTGACGCAGGCTGTCGTTCCAGCGAAGGTGCAAGGAGGGTTCTTCCTCTTCAAGCTCTTTCAGTTTCGGATAATACAAAACCGGGTCGCACTCGGGCGGAAGGCAGACGGTATAGGACAGCACCGGTTCGATACACGGCTTCACGGAGTTTTCTTCGGCTCCCAGACCCAGCCCCGCGTAGGTGGCACTAAGTCCCACTACGGCACAGACTTCACCTGCATGGGCGTTGTCACACTGTTCGAACTTTTCGCCCGAATAGAGTCTTATCTGACTGATTTTTTCGCTGAATCTGTTTCCGTCGGCATCGGTGTAGGTGATTTCGTCGCGGACCGAAAGGCAGCCGCTTGTCACCTTCATATAGGTGAGCCTTACGGAGTCGGCACGCGATATTTTGTAGACGGCGGCACCGAAGGGCTCTTCGGGGTATTTGGGCGACAGGGTATATCTGTCAAGGGAACGGAGGAAAAAGTCTACTCCGTCAAGCTTCAGCGCGGAGCCGAAAAAGCAGGGGAAAAGCTCGCGGCGGCAGACAAGCTCAGCGATATCCTCATTAGCTATTTCTTCTCCGCCAAGAAAGGTTTCGAGAAATCCTTCGTTTACCACAGCCAGCCTTTCGTCAAGCTCGGATTTTGTGTCGCAATCGTAAAAACTTACGCATTTTTCGGAAAGATTTTCGCAAAGGTCCTCTGCCGTTTCCTCTTTCAGTTTTGTGGAAATGTCGGTTTTATTGACGAACACGAAGGTGGGAACCCTGTAAAATTCAAGCAGGTTCCAAAGCGTTTTGGTGTGGCTTTGCACTCCGTCGGGGGCACTGATTACCAATATGGCGTAGTCGAGGAGCGACAAAACCCGTTCCGCCTCGGGGGAAAAGTCCACGTGGCCGGGGGTATCAAGGAGGATAAAATCGCAGTTCTCGCTCGAAAAACGTGCCTGCTTTGAGAAAACTGTGATTCCGCGTTCACGCTCTACGGCGTTTGTGTCAAGGTATGTGTTCTTGTGGTCAACACGCCCCTGCTTTCTGATTTTTCCCGACAGAAAAAGCAGGGCTTCCGAAAGTGTGGTCTTGCCCGCGTCCACGTGGGCAAGTATTCCGACGGTAAGTTTTTTTCTCATTTGCCGTCCTCCTTTCTCAAGAATAGCTGTCTTGCCGTTTTTCTGTAGAGCGACGGCGTAAGACCGGTTACGCGTTTAAAGGTTTTTGTGAAATAATTGGGCTCGTTAAAAGACAGCTCGGCGGCTATCTCTTTTACGCTGAGCTTGTTTTCAAGTATAAGCTGTTTGGCTTTTTCTATCTTCAGCTCGATGAAATGCTCGATGATACTCTTTCCCGTTTCGGCTTTAAAGGCTCTGAAAAGGTAGGCTCTTCCATAGGAGGTTTTTGAGCATATTTCGTCAATCGAAAGATTGCCGTTTACGTTTTCCTTAAGTATTTTCATAACCTCGTCCACGGGCTTGCTTGACAGCTTGCTGACAGGCAAAAAGGTTTCGTTTCCGCTTTCGGTTTCGGTGTAGAAACGCAAAAGATTGATGAGGAATATCTCCAGATAATTCTTTATTATCTGACCGCCGCCAAGAGAGGGTTCCTCTCTCAAAGCCATCTTTTTCAGCTTCGGGTCGGTGAAGGGAATATCAAAGGTTCTGGCGCCTTCATCAAAGATAGAATGAATGTATTTGGAAAAGTTTTTGTTTGGTGCCAGCTTCTTTTCCTCAAAGAATTTCATAGCCGCACTCTTGCACACGAAGGAAATAATGTATACGCTTGATTGACTGTAGCCGTTTGCAGCCAGCGAATGGAATTCTCCCGGTTTGTGGAAAAGCAATTCTCCTTCCTTAAGATTTATAATGCGGCTGTCGGCGGTGCATATAACACTTTCCTTGTCAACGTAAACTATTTCCCAGAAATCGTGGGACTCGCCTCTGAAGATAAAGTTTTTGTCAAGAGAGAGCTTGTTTACGGTAACTATTTTCGTGATATTTATCAGATTTTCGGGTTTGTGTTGAAAATATCGTTTCATAACAATATTATACTATAATTGCACTGTGTTTGTCAAGTAGATTATTTTACTCTTTTTGTATACTCATATATCTTGCAATATTTCAGGTGGTGTGATATAATTAATATGTAATAATTAAAAGGAGGAAACAACTGTGAGAGTTCTTTTTATCGGTGCTCATCCCGACGATATCGAGATAGAGTGCGGCGGTACCGTAGCAAAGTGCGTTAAGAGAGGCGACGCTGTTTTCTGCTGTCACCTGTCTGACGGTGACCTGGGACACGTACAAATTATGCCTGAGGAGCTTGGCAAGATTCGCCGTGAAGAGGCGAAGAATGCGGGCAAGATTTCAGGGGCTGAGGTTATCTGGGGAGGTTTCCACGACCTTGATATTTTCGAGCACAACAGAGAGTCGGTTGACAAGGTGGTTGAAATTATAAGATACGCAAATCCCGACTTTATTGTTACCCACAACCCCGACGATTATATGCCCGACCACACGGCAACTTACCAGCTTGTTTTTGCGGCAAGCTTTGCGGCGGGTGTTCCACACTACCCAAGCAAGAGCGGAGAGGCAACCGCCACCGTTCCGATTTACTTTATGGAGACGGCTTCGGGCGTGGGATTTGTTCCCGAAATTTACGTTGACATTACCGACGAGATGGATACCAAGAAGGCAATGATGGAATGCCATCAGAGCCAGCTTAAATGGCTGCTTGACCACGACGGAGTTGACTTTACCGAAAAGCTTGATATTATAGCAAGATACCGCGGATATCAGTGCGGTGTAAAATACGCCGAGGGCTTCAGATGCCTCCGCGCGGATTTGAGACAGACAACTAAAAGATTGCTTCCCTGACGGGAGGATATAACGCTATGTTTTGCATTAACAAAATAACTTCAAATTCTGTTGTGGATTACGCGGCGGAGGAGATGAGAAAATACCTTCGCATGATGATGCCAGGTGGCGGTGACGTACAGATAAAATATGCCCCCGACTCAAAGGACGGCTTCAGACTTGGTCTTATGCAGGATTTCGGGCTTGACGTTTCTGACGTAAAGGACGTTGAGCTTGACGACATTGTTTACATAGAAACCGATGAAAACGGCGGTATCGTGGCGGGTGACAATCCCCGTTCGGTATTGCTTGCCGTGTACGAATATTTCAGGCAGAACGGTTGCCGTTGGCTTTTCCCCGGTGCAGACGGAGAATATATTCCAATGCAAAAAATCAAGGCGGTTTCTTACAGACACGCCGCATCGTGCCGATACAGAGGACATTGTGTAGAGGGTACGATGACACAGCGCATCGTATTTGATATGATAGAGTTTCTTCCCAAGGTTGGAATGAACGTCTTTATGTCGCAGTTTTTGAGCCCTACAACCTTCTACAACAGACACTATAACCGTAAATATGTTACGATGGAAACGCCGGAGCCTGTGAGCAACGAGCAGATATTCCAGTGGAAAGCCGCTTTTGAAACCGAGCTTTCAAGGCGCGGATTGCAGTTTCAGGACGTGGGTCACGGTTGGACGGCGGCACCTTTTGGGTTTGATATTTCAAAGGGCTGGGGCAAAACAGACGGCAGTGAGGCTCCCGAAGGAGCAAAACAGTATTTGGCAATGTTAGGTGGGGTACGCGATCTCTATAATGGCATTGCAATAAACACCAACTTTTGTATGTCAAATCCCGAGGCGAGAAAAATCGTTGCCGAGTATATTGCCGATTATTCGGCAATTCACAGCAACGTGGATTACGTTCACGTATGGCTTTCCGACGGATTGAGAAATCATTGTGAATGCGAGGAGTGTGTAAAGAAGCTTCCCAGCGATTGGTACGTTATGCTTCTTAACGACATTGACAGCGCGCTGTCCGCGAGAGGATTGAATACCCGCATCGTGTTCATAGCATACCACGAAACCATATGGGCACCGCTTGTTGAGAAGATAAACAATCCCGACCGTTTCTGCCTTATGCTTGCACCGATTTCGAGAAGCTACACCAAAACCCTTGTGGGCAAGGAGAATATCGAGCTTCCCGAATTTGAGCTTAACGTCTATAATGCGCCTACCGACCTTGATACCTTCCTTGCATATTTCAAGGATTGGAAAAAGAGTTGGCACGGGGCAAGCCTTTGCTATGAGTATCATTTCTGGAAGCACCAGATGTTTGACACGGCGGGGCTTGAATTGGCAAAGCGAATCTATGAGGATATTGAAGTGTACCGTGAAAACGATATAAACGGACTTATCGCTTGCGGAAGCCTGCGTTCGTTTTTCCCAAACGGATTTGCTTATTACGTGTTTGCGAGAAAACAGTACGACGCGTCGGTCACATATGAGGCGTTGCTTGAGGATTATTATTTCCACGCTTACGGAGAAAATTGGCGTGATTTTGCCGATTATCTGGGCGAGCTTGGCGAGGCAATCGGATTTGCTTACCTTGAGGGCGAGGAGTCTGTTGACGAAAGCCGCGGAAAATATTACAATCCCGAACGTGCGCGTAAGCTTCGCGGCGTTCCCGAAATTATCCAAAAGGGCAGAGCTGTAATCAATGAGAATTACAATTTCCCGATTCGTATAAGAACCGCTTCGGTGCGTTTGCTTGAATACCACGCTGAATATGCCGAGCGTTTGGCTAAGGCACTCGCTTTTAAGGCGGACGGTAATGACGCGGAGGCTTCCAAAATCATGAAGACCGAGGTCTTTCCGCTTGTGTGCGAGAATGGATGCAGATTTGCGACAAACTTTGACACGGAACTTTTTATAGAGCATATTATTAACAAGATAGGCAAGGCACCTACGACTTAATTTAAAACCAATAAAAATAAAAAGGAGAGTTATTATGAACTTCAATTCTACAGTTAAAGGCAGTGCCCTTGAGGGCTTCTATCCCGCAGGTTGGGATTTTGACAAGATCGACGCGTGCATTGGCGCGCCCGAGACGGTTTGCGACAGACAGGCTTTCTGGAACAAGGATTTTACACCCGTTAAGTGTGAGAGCCTTGGCGAGTTTGAGACTTACATGGGTCACGAGATCGCAATGCAGATAAGACTTGCAAAAGAGCGTGGCGAGAAGATCGCCTTCATACTTCCCGTAGGTCCTATGGGAATGTACAAGTGGGTGGTTTACTTCCTTAAAGAGTGGAAGGTTTCCTGCGAGCACGTTTACACCTTCAATATGGACGAGTGGGCTGACGGCGAGGGAAACACCCTTGACAGCGACAATCCCGGCTCATTCCAGTACGCAATGGAGCAGGCACTCTTCAATCCTCTCGGTGAGCTTACCGTCCCCAAGAATCAGAGAAATTTCGCTACAAAGGTAAATCTTCCCACATACCCCGATAAGATTGCGGCTCTCAAGGCAGAGGGCGCAAAGCTGGTGCTTGTTTACGGTATCGGAAGAATGTGCCACATCGCTTTCTGGGAACCCACATTTGCGGCTGATTACGCTACCGCCGAGGAATGCGTAAAGGCTCCCTACAGAATCGGCGCGAA
>JAFTLM010000102.1 GCA_017455945.1 Clostridia bacterium
CAGTAATCGGCAAGCACCGACGCGTTAAGCCCTTGAGGTCCCATACGCTCCATAGCGTAAAGCCAGACAAGCTGTAAATCAAGGTCATCGTTAGGCAGGGGCTCTCCCGGCTCGGAAGTAAAGCCCTTGATGTCAAGAACCGCACGTTTTCCCTCGTAAGGAGTTCCCATCGTTCCGCCGATATTTTTGCCTATCCAGCAGGCGTTTACCTTGTCACGGTATTTTTCAAAATTAAGTTTCATAACAGATCTCCTTTTCTTTTTCGATAAGATAATTTATAGTTTAGCGGCGAGGGGTATGTTCGCACTCGCCAAGTCCAGAAAGGTTTTTGCGGAGCTTTTTGCAAAAAGCGACCTCTTGTGCCCGCAGGCACTCGGCGTTTCTTTTCTTGAGCTTTTCTTTGCGCCTTTTGTGTCAAAGAAAAGCGGGGTTACGGTTTACGCCTTACAAAACCGCTGTAAGCCTACAGAAATAAAGCTATCCAAGCCGTTAGTCCACTTTTTCTTTTTGAAGCCAAAGGCGCAAAAAGAAAAAGTTCGCAAAAAGAAAAACGCCGTTTTGGGAAGTTTCGCTCACTGCGGTGAGCGACAAGGCTTGTGCAGCCTTGACTCGCACCCACTGGCGTGGGGGCTCTTATGGGTGCGGTGCGAACACACCCCTCGCAGCTAAACTATAATTTATCTTTACTTCAGTATAACAAAAAAACAGCCATTTGAAAATAGCTGTTTTTTACACCAATGTCCCATTTTTTTACTTTTGATTTCTCGTGGTTACCATTTGCGGTCCTTATGATGTACGCCGCCTTTTCCGATAAAGCCTACCTGAACAAAGTCCTCGGTATTATGGCGAATTATATAATCTATATACGACATCACCATCTTTGCGGTAAGCATATATCCCATTGAATTAAGATGACCGCCGAGATAAAAACGCTTTTTAAATTCTTCGTCATACACGGGGGCGTAACGTCTGAAATCAAGAACGTAGGTAAAATCAAATAGGTTCGCCAGCTTATAAAGTATCTCACGGTGAAGGTCGTAAGCCTCGGCACGCGACTCGGCGTACGCTCCCGTGCTCCGCGGCATAGTCATAAGAAAAATGCGAGATTTCGGTTCTATTTCCCTCAAGCGCTGTATTATCTGTGCATAGTATCCCACAAAGGTGGGGCTATTGTTACGCCAATCGTTAAAATCGATATCTGTATCAGTATTTCCAAGCTCTTTTCCGAACTTTGTAACATCGTTCACGCCCAGAGCAATTATGTATGCGTCACAGCGAAGCTCGGGATTCCAGAATCCCTTTGACTCGGCAAAGCTTTCGCAATAGGTGTCGGCTCTCATACCGCCCTTTGAAAAATTATAAACCTCCGCACCAATAGTGCGTGCTATGTATTGCCCCCATGAATGCTCGTAATAATCGTGATATCCTTTTTTTCCATCGGCGTCAAGTGATTCGTGTTCACCCGAGGAAAGGCTGTCACCAACACATCCTATTTTTCTGAAAACAGCCGTAAAACCGCCATCATCCACAAGCTTTTCTAACGGAAGTTCGCTTTCGTCATTAAATTTAAAAATCTTTTCTATATCCATGTCATCAATCCCCTTTTATTTATATATTGCATATTATTTTCTGTATTCCGACGGTGATTTACCCGTACTCCTTGCGAACACGCGGTAGAATGCGGCTCTTGACGAAAAACCTACTTTAACGCTTATTTCATCTACCGTCATATCTGTTTCACGCAAAAGCCTTATGGCGTGTTCTACTCTGCGTTTGCCTATGTATTCCGTAAGTGAAACGCCAAACTTTTCCTTAAATGCCCTGCTGAAATATGAAGAATTATAAAAATATCTTTGCGACAGCGCCGACAAAGACAGATCGTTTCCAAGATTGCCGTCTATGTATTCGGCAATTCCCTTCCAGTCTTCAACACCTGACGAAGATATCGTTTTACGCAAAATTTTAACCAGCAAAATGCTCATGTAGCTTTCAAGCACAGCCCTCGAAAAATCCGCGTCGTTTTTGTATTCCGTGTGTATGGAAGAAAAAATGCGCTCTATCTCGTCGCGTTCGGATCCCAAAAATTTTACGCAACCGCTTTCATTTCCGCACCTCATAGTTTCAAACACCGTAAGCTGAAGTGTGGAAAAAGCGTTTTCAGACGACGGAGAGGCATATGTCTCCCAGGGAGCAAAGCAAATATTGTAATACGCAAAATGCCCTTTGGGAACAAAGGCGTGAGTGCTGTCCTTGTTTATGAAAAACAGGTCACCCCGCCCCACGGTAAAGTGGGTTCCGTTGATCTCCTGCTCGGCGTTACCGTCAAGAATGTAAACGATTTCAATAAAGTCGTGGGTATGCAACAATTCAGGCTTGGCGGTTTTGGACACAAATATGTGAAAATTGCAGTCACGCCGATTCCAATTCTCCATTCTGTAGATTCGCATGGCACAAAACTCTTTTCGATTAAAATTTCGCTATTTCAAACAAATTGCTGATAAATCTCATTTTTGGGCACACCGCGGTCTTTTGCGGCAGCCTTTATGGCGTCCTTCTTGCTCATTCCCGAGGCTATGTAGCTCTCCACGTGTTCCTCCACGCTCATATTACTCCAATCTTCTTTTGCCGAGTTTTCGGGAGCCCCCTCCACAACCAGGACGTATTCGCCGCGGGGCTCGTTTTGTTCATAGTATTCCACCGCACCGTCAAGGGTAGTTCTGAAAGCCTCCTCGTTAAGCTTTGTAAGCTCACGGCACAGAGAAATTCTGCGTTCTCCGCCAAACGCCGTCTGCATATCCGCAAGGGTTGCTTTAAGCTTGTGAGGCGCCTCGTGGAATATCATCGTCCTTTCCTCCTCCTCAAGCTTTTTAAGGCTTGATCTGCGCTCGGATTTGTTTGCCGACAAAAAGCCCTCAAAGCAAAACCTGCCCGTATGGAGTCCCGACAGCGTAAGTGCCACTATGGCAGCACAGGCACCGGGTATGGAGCTGACTTTTATTCCCCTTTCGGCACAAAGAGCCACCAGGTCCTCGCCCGGGTCGGATATGGCGGGCGTTCCCGCGTCGGTAATAAGGGCACAGGATTCGCCCTCTTCCAGGCGTTTGACTATCTGCTCGCCCCGTTCCTTTTTATTATGCTCAAAATACGACACCATCGGCTTTGAAATTCCCAGGTGTGTAAGAAGCCGCATAGAATTTCTGGTGTCCTCGGCGGCGACAAAGTCCACCTCTGAAAGCACCTTTATTGCTCTTTCCGAGAGGTCGGCAAGGTTGCCTATGGGCGTTGCCACCAGGTAAAGTGTTTTCTTTTGTGTCTTGTTTTTCTCCTCTGCCGAGGAATTTTTAATATTACTCATAAGTTTACCTTTCATTTTGTCACGGTGACAAGCCATTCTCTCATAAAATGGTACAAAACCCGAAAGGACATATCGCCATGGCAATAAAAATCTACATCGACCAAGGTCACAATCCATACAACCCAAACGCAGGTGCCGAGGGAAACGGTCTGCGTGAACAGGATCTGGTATACCGCATAGGCATTCTTCTCGCCGAGAGGCTCCGTGCAAACGGCAACTTCGACGTCAGGCTTTCACGCCCAACGCCCGAGACCCAGATAGGCACGTCAAATTCCTCCAGTCTGCGTCAGCGTGTCACAGACGCAAACGCGTGGGGTGCCGATTATTTCATAAGTCTTCACACAAACGCCGCCGCACAGAGTGCCGCGTCGGGCAGCGAAGCTCTTGTTTTCACCATACCATCTGTAGCCGCCACGTTGGCTGAAGACATCCTTTACTGGTTAAACAGGTCCACAGGGCTGAAAAACCGAGGCGTGATAGTGCGAAACCGCCTCTACGTCCTACGCAAAACGCAAATGCCCGCCGTGCTTGTGGAGCTTGGCTTTATCACAAATTACGACGACGCAATGCTTATGCTCAACTCTCCCGAGCTCTTCGCCGACGGAATTTATAACGGTATAGTCGATTACTTGGGGTTGTAATATAGTTGTAATATAAATTATAGTTTAGCGGTGGAGAGAACGGGGGAACGGGTCGCTTTTTTGAAAAAAAGCTCCGCAAAAAACTTTCCTGATGAAAATTTTTTGATTGTTTTGTGCGTTGCCGTTCACTCGTCGGCTGAACACCGACGAGTTTGTTGGGCTAATGATTGGGAGCTTTAGATTGCTGTCGGAGCGTACTGCCGCAGGGCGTCAGGGACCA
>JAFTLM010000103.1 GCA_017455945.1 Clostridia bacterium
GTCCTCCGGAGAGGTGGAATGGCTGTTGAAGAAGGGGGCTGCGTAAATAGCCTTTGTGTTAAGCTTGTCGTCGGAACGGAGCATATATGCTATCGCGTACTGGTCATCTATTTCGTTGAAAGTATCGGTATCAAGAACAACGTCTATCTTTCCCTTGGGAACCTCCAACATTTTTAAGAGTTCGGAATTATTCATATCAAATCTCCTTTGCTTTTTTGCTCATTTTAGCATTTTGTTTTCTGGTTGTCAATAGCTCCCCGAAAATCAGAATGCAAATTTAATCTTTTCAATACACTTCTGGCAGATTCGCTTATCGTTGTAATATGTGATTCCGTCAACCTCACCGCAGAAAATGCAGGCAGGATGATATTTCTGAAGCACTATTCTGTCTCCGTCGGTAAAGATTTCGACCGCGTCCTTAACGCTGATGTCCATCATCTTTCTTATTTCAATAGGAAGAACTATTCTTCCAAGCTCGTCTACTCTGCGTACTACACCTGTTGATTTCATATTTTTTCTCCTTTTTCGCTATTTTTATACAATTTTACTTGGTAGCTATATTATAACACTTCCAAATATTGTCTGTCAAGGTGTATTTTTGTAAATTCCTGATTTTTTTAATAAAATTTTTTATTCTTCTGTCGAGCGATGTCGAAAAATGAATAGTCTCTGTGCCGTTTAAGATGCCGAGTCGGCGTCAATAATACGGTAAAATAAACCGAAAAGGAAAGAGCAAAATGTTAAAAGGCTATCAAAGAAAGCTGATAATGATAAGAACCACCGACAGCAGTATGTTTGAAAGCGCATTCTTTATACTGCGGAATGCCTCCTGCGAAAAGGAAAAGCAGGTTGAGATGGTAAGTGAGGCAAACCGAATTTTACGTGAAAGCGACACGGCAAAAAAGAAAAAAAGCTTTAAGCTCCGTCATCTTTTTTTGACCTTCGGAATAGGCTTTTTAACAGGTGCGGCAATACTTGCCTTGATATGGCTGGGCGTTTCGGCATAACCCGGCATTTCGCCCCCTCTTGACAAATCGTCGGTTTTGTATTATAATTATGAAGTACGATTGATTTTTTGCGGCAATGCCGCTGTGATATAAAAAGTACCAAAACACAAAACAGTACAATTACGGTCTTATTGTATGCGAGGAGCGGTATCGCACACAGCACAGCCCGATTTTTGTTGCCTTTTGACCTATGCTGTCAAGGAGGTCTTTTTGTGTTGCAACATTAACAAAGAAAGGAATTTATATGGCAAAAAAAGAAAAAAACACCAAAGAAACAGCCAAGAAAAACAAGCAACCACCAAAGAAAAATATTAAGAAAACGCCGAAAAAAGAACGTCTCTTTGAAGACGATATGATGATAGACGTTGTGGGCCGCTTCAAGGACACTCTGAAGCTGATGGAAAAGCAGGAAAAGAAGGCTCCTCCCAAAAAGGAAAAGGCTTCCCCCAAAAGAGAAAAGTCTCAGCCCGCAAAACCCGGAAAAAAGCCTGCGGAAAAGGCGAAGAACTCTCAGAAGCAGAGCAAAAAAGCCTCCCCCGCCGCACAGCCCAAGCAGCCGCTTCCGAAAATCAAGCGCGCTCCTGTCGGCAAGCTCAAAATAATATCTCTGGGCGGTCTTAACGAGATAGGCAAGAACCTCACGGTGTTCGAGTACGAAAACGATATGATAATAGTAGACTGCGGTCTTGGATTCCCCGACGACGATATGCCGGGCGTTGACCTGGTTATTCCCGATTTTTCATATCTTGAGGAAAACCGTGAAAAAATAAGGGGTGTCCTGCTTACTCACGGACACGAGGACCACATCGGAGCTATTCCCTATCTGCTCCGCGTGCTCAATCCGCCTATCTTCGGAACAAATCTTACGCTGGGCATAATCAAGAACAAGCTGCTTGAGCATCAGCTTCCAAACGAACCCAAGCTTCAGCGTGTAAACGCGGGAGACAAGATACGCCTCGGTGCTTTCGACATCGAGTTCATTCACGTTAATCACTCTATTGCCGATGCCTGCGCACTTGCTATAGAAACTCCGCTTGGAACGGTTATACACACGGGCGACTTCAAGCTTGACGTGACTCCCATTGACGGCGAGATGATGAATATAACGCGGTTGGGTGAAATAGGCAACGAAGGTGTACTGGCACTTCTCTGCGAATCGACAAACGCCGAAAGACCCGGTTACACTCCGTCGGAAAAAAAGGTCGGACGTTCGCTTGACTACATCTTCAATACCAATGAGGACAAGCGAATAGTTATCGCAACCTTTTCCTCCAACGTGCACAGAGTTCAACAGATAATCGACACCAGCGTTCGCTACGGACGAAAGGTTGCCATAACCGGTCGCAGTATGATAAATATTGTGGGAGCGGCTGTAGAGCTTGGATATATGAGCGTTCCCGAAAACGTGCTTGTGGACATTGCTGAAATAAGACGCTTCAAGCCCGAAGAGCTTACCCTCATAACCACGGGAAGCCAGGGCGAACCTATGTCGGCACTCTACAGAATGGCATTCGGCGAGCACGCCCAGGTTTCGCTTGGAACAAGCGACCTTGTGGTGCTCTCTTCAAGTGCAATCCCGGGTAACGAAAAATTGGTTGGCAGAATTATCAACGAGCTCTCCAAAAACGGTGTCAAAGTTCTTCATGACTCTGTGGTGGAGGTTCACGTATCGGGCCACGCCTGCCAGGAAGAGCTGAAGCTTATGCAGGCACTCACCAAGCCACAATATTTCATTCCCATACACGGCGAGTACAGGCATCTTGCCGCAAACCGCGAGCTTGCCCTGGATATGGGAATGTCACCCGACAGCATCTTTATTTCGGATATTGGAAAGGTGCTTGAAATAGACGCAAAGGGGGCCCGCTTCAACGGAACCGTTCAGGCAGGCAACGTGTTGGTGGACGGATACGGCGTGGGAGACGTGGGAAATATCGTTCTCAGAGACAGAAAGCATCTCTCCCAGGACGGTCTTATCGTTATAGTAGCCGCCATAGAACACGACCTCGGACTTCTTGTGTCGGGTCCCGACGTAGTTTCAAGAGGCTTTGTCTACGTAAGAGAATCGGAATCGCTTATGGACAATATGAAGACCAAAACCGCCGAAATAATAGAAAACGAGCTTAAGCGTTCCAAAGTTGACCGTATACAGCTGAAAAACAAAGTCAAGGACGACCTGGCGAAGTATATCTATCAACAAACAAAACGCAAACCAATGATAATACCGATAATTATGGATGTATAAGGCGAAAAAGTGTAAAAAATTTGCAGTGAGTTCACAAAATATTCAAAAGCTTATCACTTTAGGCATTTATAATAATAAGGTATGACAAAAAGCGAGACAAAAGTGCCTCGCGTCAATTAAAAATAAAAACAAAGGTGGACCCGAAAATGGGAAAAGAAATCAAAACAGTAAAAAAAGACAGAACAACACTATGGATAACAATAGTGATTGCCGTACTTATCGTCGGCTCACTCGGACTCTGGTGGTTTACAGGCTCTGGCGTCCGCGACCGCTCGGTTGAGATTGTAAGCACAAAGAACTACAAGGTTGACGGAACTATGTTCCCCTACTACCAGCATATGCTTTACAACGAAACCGTCAACGGCTATTACAACCAGTTGTTGAGCTACGGCTTTGATGAAAATATGGCAAACCAGTACGTTCAGAGTGCTATAGGCAACCTTACCTTCAAGAGCTTTACCGGTGAGGCGGTTGACCTTCTCAAGAGAATACTTATAGACTGCGAAGCCGCAAAAGCCGAGGGCATCAAGCTTGAAGCTGACGACAAGGAAGCTGTTGAGGCACTTCTCAAGCAGGTTGAAAACACCGTAAAGGAAATTGAAGCTCAGTACAAAGCTCAGGGTATGGCATACGGCGGTCTCAGCGAGTATTTCGGCGTTGAGGGTGTCAGAAAATCCGATATCAAGAAAGCCATCGAGCTTTACGCACTTTCGGCTAAGTATTACGAGCACTTTATGAAGAACGCTCTTGAAACCGCAACGGCTGAAGAAATAGACAAATTCGTTGTGGAAAACAGAGACAAATTCTACATCACCAAGTATCTTTCCATTGAGCTCAGCGTAAACTCCGAGGATTACACCGATGACGAAGAGGGACTTGAAACGGCAA
>JAFTLM010000104.1 GCA_017455945.1 Clostridia bacterium
ATCCGACATTTGGTATGCTACAAATATTGAGATTTTCGATTATATCACCGCATACAAATCCCTTATATTCTCCGTAAACGGCGATATGGTATACAATCCTACTTCAACCGAAGTTTTCTTCACAGATTCGAGAAATCACCAAAATTATTCGGTTAAACCGGGAGAAACCAAAACACTTGCATAAAAAACAGTGCCTGCTAAATGCAGGCACTGTTTTTGTCTATTGTAGTTTTGCGAATAGTTATCCGATAAATTCAAATCTTTTTACTTTCTTACCGTTATGTATAACAGTTTCGTTCCACATACGTGCAGGACGAACCCAAAGCTCACCTTTTCCGTACAAAGCACGGTAAACCACCATTTTTTCGAGCGTTTCATAATGATTGGCAACACCAATCACCTCATATTCATTTCCTTTATAATGTCGGTATTTTCCAAGTTTTATTTCTTCCATATTTTCTCCTTAAAAATGGGGCTGTAAACCAGCCCCTTATTTTAGTTACAACAATGTTTACCGTTTTCTCTGTTATCTTTGTTCTCTCCGCGGCAACCGTTCCCGTGTCCGCCGGCAGAAAATTCAGCGATAGGAAAAGGCATCGAATTGAACACACAACAAGGATCGTCAGAGCCTGTCGCAACACACTCCTTATCGGGCACTGCGTATTCGGTAGCGTTTATAAGATACTGAGCGGGACGAACAATTCTTATTACAGAAAAGATTCCTACCGAAACAGCAAGATATTTTTCACCGTCATCTCTTGAACACAACATACCGTTTATTCTTGAAGTAACGGCACTGGGAAAGTCATCGCAACAGCAACAACAGCCGCAGCCGTGTGATTTGTCCTCAAGCACCTTAGTGTTAAGGATTATGGGATCTACTACCTCAACAACTGCTATAGGAACATTTTTGGTTCCGCAACAAAGTTCGGGAACAGAACAATAATCGTTGACGTCGGGAGAGCTCTTGTAAATACTCACATTGCTCTCTCCGCCAAAAAGCACTACGTTCTTTTCAAGAACGGCAACGCCGTCAAACTCCTGAGCGCGACCGTTGCCAACACACGCTTCAAAAACGATCTTAAGATAAAACTTTACGTTTACAGAATAAAAACCGCGATTGAACTTAACGGGATCAATAGAAACATAAGATCCGGCTATACACGAATCTTTCACTCTGACAGATGCGGTATGTTCTATTATTTCGCTTCCGCAATCTGTCAGATACACGGGCACATTTTCAAAGCAATCTCTGTCTCGGCACGAATCAAGAATCTTATTGGTTTCTATACAAACCATATCTCTTGAGCCTGAAAGAGAGGGACCGCCGCAAGAAAATCTATTTTCCGACATAATATTATCCTCCATAGTTATAGAACGATGGAAAAACCATCTTCGATAATATATTATGCCAAAAAACATAATTTGACAATAAACGAAGTTCAGAAAAATGAAAGCTGGTTTGTTTCGCTCAGATCATCAAGAACGTTGTTCCGTTTTAAGATGTCTATAACACTTTTTGAAAGCTTCGCCCTTGTTTGCAAATCTTCTACAGAAGAGAACGGAGCTTCCTCGCGTGCAGAAATTATATTTGCAGCCGCATTGTCTCCAAGTTTGGTCAATGCAGAAAAAGGAAGTCTGATTTTGCCATTTTCCGGCAGAAACATAAACGAATGTGATTTTTCGACGCTGACAGGCAAAAATTTTATGTTTCTGGCGTAACATTCGTTAATCAACTGCAATGTCGGAATAGTGGTAATCTCTTTATTGGTAGCCTTAGTAGCCGGGTCTTTGCTATTGGAACGTTTTTCAATATCTTTGATATAATCACTTACAAACTTCTTGCCCTTCATAGCAATCTCGGCATCAAAGCCGTTTGGAGCAACCGTAAACATAGCACAGTAAAATGCAATGGGAATATGAATTTTATACCAAGCAAGTCTTATTGCCGACATAACGTATGCTGCCGCGTGTGCTTTGGGAAACATGTACTTTATTTTTTTACAAGAAGGAATATACCAATCGGGAACATTTACCTCTTTCATTTTCTCTTCCCACTCGGGTGTAAGACCTTTTCCCTTTCGTACACTTTCCATTATTTTGAAAGCGAGACTGTTATCCATACCGTAACGTATAAGGTCAAGCATTATACCGTCACGAGTTCCGATAACTTCGGAAATAGTACAAGTTCCCTCTTTTATAAGGTCCTGTGCGTTTCCAAGCCAAACGTCTGTTCCGTGGGTAAGTCCCGATATCTGGAGCAAGTCCGCAAAATTTTTAGGCTGTGCGTCAATAAGAACGCCCTGGATAAACCTAGTACCAAACTCGGGAAGTCCGAACGTACCTATTTCGGCATCGATATCTTCAGGAGTAACACCAAGCGGTTTGGTGGAATGGAAAAGCTCATAAACGTCTTTATCATTCATCTTAACGTCCATAACGCTTGTGTTGCTGAAACGTTCCAGATATTTATATTTGGTCGGAATATCGTGTCCAAGCTCATCAAGCTTAAGTATTGTGTCGTGAAGATAGGAAAAAGCAAAGTGTGTGGTTGTAATGTCTGAAGCCTCTTTCTCTGCCGGATGTTGTATTGGCGAGAAATCATAAATCTCATATTCTCTGGGAACAACAATTATTCCGCCGGGATGCTGTCCCGTAGTTTTTTTAATTCCCATACAATTTTGAGTTATTCGGTTTATTTCCGAACGTCTGAGACTAATGCCCTTTTCTTTAACATAATGCCAAACGTATCCTTCCGCAGTCTTATCGGCAAGTCCAGTTATTGTACCTGCTTTAAATACGTTTTCGGCACCGAAAAGATCTTCTGTATATTTATGCACACGTCCCTGAACGTCACCCGAAAAATTCAGGTCAATATCGGGAGATTTGTCACCGTAGAAACCAAGGAATGTTTCAAAGGGGATGTCGTGTCCGTCTGCGGTATACTGCGTACCGCACTTTGGACATATGGCATCGGGCAAATCAAAACCGGAACCTACGCTGCCGTCTGTTATAAACTCAGAATGCTTACAGTTAGGACAAACATAGTGAGGCGGCAATGGATTTACTTCTGATATTCCTGCCATTGAGGCAACAAAGGAAGAACCTACAGAGCCTCTTGAACCGACAAGATAGCCTTGGCTTTCGCTGTACCAAACCAGCTTTTGCGCGATCACATACAGTACGGCAAAACCGTTCTTGATGATCGAAGTCAGCTCCTTATCCAGGCGCTTTGCAACGATATCGGGCAGCGGATC
>JAFTLM010000105.1 GCA_017455945.1 Clostridia bacterium
ATGAGTGCACGGCAATCAATCAAATCTATCCGCTTATTGGAAACAAAATTGTTGGAAACATCACCGCCGCCGACATCAAAAAAGTCCTCAATCATTGGATGAATGAGGGCTACGCTTACACCACGGTTAAAAAGGTACACGCGATACTCGGCGACTATTTCAAATACTTAACACAGCAAGAGCTGATACAAAGAAATCCGATGAACTCAGCACCTATGATAAAGAAAAGCAACTTCTATGCGATACAGGAAAAGGAGAATCTTCCGACAAGCGAAACGGTTACAATCTTTACTGCAGAAGAAATAGAGTTACTGAAAGCCGAGGCGGCAAAGGCATACGCCACAGGTAAGAAGCTATACCGCCAAGCCGATGCGTACATTCTTATGCTCAACACAGGCTTGAGAGCGGGTGAAATGCTGGGTGTTCTAAACAGCGATATTGAGCTTGAAAACCGAGTGATACACTTACAGAGAGGCGTTAAAGTGGTAAACAAGCGTAACGGCACAGAGTTGCTGGACGGTTCAACAGAAATCAAGGTCGGCAAGCTGAAAAGCGCCACCAGTAAGCGCGACGTTCCGCTGAATGACACGGCTGTGCAGATGATAGAGCAACTGAGAGCCGAGTACTACTTTGGCGAAAACAGCCCCCTTGTGTGCGACGAGAATGGCAACTACACCAAGCCCGAGGTGTTCCGCAGAAGATACCACCGCTTACTCGAAGGCGCAGGGATAGAAAGCAAGGGCTTGCACAGCCTACGACACACATTTGCCACCAATTTGGTCAACGGCATAAAGCAAGCCGACGGAACGGTAAAAGCCCTAACCGTCAAGCAGGTTGCCGACCTACTCGGTCACTCAACAACGCAAGTAACCGAGATGTACTACGTTAAGAAAGATACAATTATGCTCAATGGCATAACAAACGACTTCTGCCTATAAGGGTGCAAAAATTGAGTCGGAGGAAACAAAGAAAAAGCGACCGCAGGAAAAGTGAACCTGCGGTCGCGATTTTTGATACTTTTTTGAAGCTCCAACGTTTTTCTGAAGCACCGTGATGCTTTTTTGATGCTGTACTAAACGGAATTATTGGAGCGGATGGGAAAGTGATGCTTTTCTGTCTGTAAATTCTCACTTTTTCACTCTTCACTATTACCTCTTATCTCCCAAAAATCCGAGCAAAATGGGGATTTAAGTGAAAAGTTAAGAGTGAATAGTGAAAAAGTAAAAATCCTCGCCCAACATGAGCGAGGATTTTTGGCAGGCGCAGGAGGATTCGAACCCGCGACCCACGGTTTTGGAGACCGGTACTCTACCAGCTGAGCTATACCCCTGTGTAACACTCGACTATTATATCACAACTTTTCGGATTTTGCAATAGTTTTTTGAAAAAATTTTATTTATTTTTTCAAAAGTACATCAAAATCATCGCTTATGCGGTGATTTTCGCAAAAAATTATCAAAGAAACGAATATGACTTCAAATCCGTAAAAAAGCTGTTTTACTTTGCACCAATAGAGGCACAAGCAAAACAGCTTTTTATAAATTTATCAGTTCTTAAGACTATGAATAGGTGCGGGGATTCTGCCACCGCGTGCGATAAAGTTTTCTGACGAATAGCCGTTAAGCTTCATAATGGGAGCATATCCGAGAAGTCCGCCAAACTCTACCGACTCACCGACGCCCTTACCGTGCACGGGAATAACTCTGACGGCGGTGGTCTTATTATTAACCACGCCGATAGCTATTTCGTCGGCGATTATAGCACTGAGCGTTGAGGCAGGGGTATCGCCGGGCACGGCGAACATATCAAGTCCAACCGAGCAAACCGCAGTCATCGCCTCCAGCTTTTCAAGGCTGAGAGATCCGCACTCTACTGCGTGGATCATTCCCGCATCCTCGGAAACGGGAATAAACGCGCCCGAAAGTCCGCCAACGTGTGACGAAGCCATTACGCCGCCCTTTTTAACGGCGTCGTTAAGCATTGCAAGTGCCGCTGTTGTACCGTGTGTTCCACAGCACTCAAGTCCCATATTTTCAAGAATATGTGCCACACTATCGCCCTGTGCGGGTGTGGGAGCAAGGGAGAGGTCAACTATTCCATAGGGTGTATCCAGTCTTCTTGACGCCTCGTAAGCCACAAGCTGACCTACGCGGGTAATCTTGAAGGCAATCTTCTTGATTGTTTCGGCAAGGGTGCCAAAGTCGCAATCGCCTGCTTTTTTAACCGCACAAGCCACAACGCCGGGACCCGAAACGCCCACGTTAATCACCGTATCGGGTTCGCCTACGCCGTGGAGTGCGCCTGCCATAAAGGGGTTATCCTCGGGGACGTTTGCGAACACCACAAGCTTTGCACAGCCGATAGAATCGTTCTCTTTAGTAAGATATGCGGTCTTTTTGATAACCTCGCCCATAAGCTTTACTGCGTCCATATTGATACCTGCTTTTGTTGTTGCCACGTTTACAGACGAACACACACAGGAAGTTGTGGA
>JAFTLM010000106.1 GCA_017455945.1 Clostridia bacterium
AAAATCTGTAAAAAATTCGGAAAACCCCTTGATTTTTTTCTTAATATGTATTAAAATAATAACGTATGCGATTTGTTAAAATAATATCGAACACAAACGTTTGAAGAAATGAGGATAAATAAATGGCTAAATTCAGAAAGATAGGCGTGCTTACGTCGGGCGGTTACGCTCCCGTTATGAACGCCGCTATAAGAGCGATAACGAGAAAGGCAATAGAAGAGGGCGTTGAGGTTGTGGGTATCCTGGGCGGATACAGCGGACTTATCAAGGGAGATATGATTCCCTTGACCCCCAGAAGCGTTTCCAACGTGATAACACGCGGCGGTACTATGCTTTATTCCGACCGTTGCCCCGAATTCAAGACCGAAGAGGGCATTGAGAAGGCTATAAAGACCTGCCGTGAAAACCAGATAGACGCTATCGTTGCCATCGGCGGCGACGGAACCTTCAGGGGTGCGACCGACCTTACACGTCACGGTATTCCCACTATAGGAATACCCGGAACCATAGACAACGACATCACCGCTACCGACTATACGGTGGGCTTTGACACCGCAATGAACACGGTGCTTTCGCTTATCGACGACCTTCGCGACACCTGTGAATCCCACAGCCGTTGCAACGTGGTTGAGGTTATGGGACGCGACTGCGGCAGTATTGCACTTAATTCGGGCATTGCAGCGGGAGCTGTGGCTATCGCCATTCCCGAGGTGCCCTTTGACGCCGAGGCGGCTATCGAGAAGATAAAGAAGGTCAAGGCAGACGGAAAACGCGGAATGATTGTTGTAGTCAGCGAGGGCGTTAAGACCGAGGACGGTCAGCCCATAGGCGAGTTCCTCACCAAGAAAATCGAGGCGGAGACGGGAATCGAGACACGCTTCGCACGTTTTGCACACATCGTAAGAGGCGGTTCGCCCACACTCAGAGACAGACTTACCTCTACTCTTATGGGTGCGGTTGCGGTTGAACAGCTTCTTGCGGGCAAGAGCGACCTTGTTATCTGCGAGATTGACGGCGAAATTAAGCCTGTTGAGATTAATTTCGCACTCATAGTTGACCGTATGTATAAGAACAAGCTCAAAGAGGGCGACCTTGAGGGCTTCAGCCAGGAGCAGTATAACGAGATGAAGGCTATCTGTGCCAAGAGAAAGGCGGAGATAGACCACCTCTACGATATAGCGAGAGTTGTCTGCAAGTAAATCGAATTGATAAAACAAAAAAGCCGTCTTGCGACGGCCTTTTTGTTTTTGCCCGATAAATTGTCAGAATAGTCGGGCACCGGGGTGAATATGATTAAAAGGGATAAATTATAGTTTAGCGGTGGAGGGAACGGGGGAACGGGGGAACGGGTCGCTTTTTGCAAAAAGCTCCGCAAAAACCTTCCTAATGAAAGTTTTTTGATTGTTTTGTGCGTTGCCGTTCACTCGTCGGCTGAACACCGACGAGTTTGTTGGGCTAATGATTGGGAGCTTTAGATTGCTGTCGGAGCGTACTGCCGCAGGGCGTCAGGGACC
>JAFTLM010000107.1 GCA_017455945.1 Clostridia bacterium
TGAAAATTCTATCATATTCCGTGGCGTAAAGGTGTGCAAGGGTGCAGTAGTTAAAAACGCCATTATACTTCAGGATACTTATATCGGCTCAGACGTTACACTTAACTGTGTAATTACCGATAAGAACGTGGTTATTAACGACGGACGTATGCTGTCGGGTCACCAGACAATGCCTTTCTTCATTGGAAAGGGAATGAGAGTTTGATGTTTTGGGGCGGCAAGAGAGGACTCGCTCCTCTCTTGCTTCGGAAAGGAAAATTATGAGTAAAATTTTGTTTGTAGGCGCAGAGGTAATGCCGTTTGCCGCAACGGGCGGACTGGGCGACGTAATGGGATCGCTCCCGACAGCTATAAGATCTGCCGATAAAAATTGCGACGTGCGTGTGGTTATGCCTCTTTACAGTGCCATAAAAGACGAGTGGAGAGCCAAGATGGAAACGGTAGCAAGCTTTGAGGTAAAGCTTGCGTGGCGCAGAGCCTATTGCGGAGTAAAGAGCCTTGTGAAGGACGGAGTTACCTATTATTTTATCGATAATGAGTATTACTTCGCCCGCAAAGCACTTTACGGTGAATTTGATGACGGTGAACGCTATGCCTTTTTCTGTATGGCTGTTCTTGAGATGATGGATAAAATAGGCTTTTATCCCGATATTCTTCACGCCCACGACTGGCAGTCGGCACTCAGTGTCGTTTACCTTAACTGCCTCTTCCGATGGAGAAGAGAATATCAGAACATAAAAACCGTATTTACAATCCATAATATTGAATACCAGGGATATTACAGTAAGGACATTCTGTACGATGTTTTCGCACTCGGAAACGATTGCTACAGCCTTCTTGAGTATAACGGCTGCGTAAACCTGATGAAGGGTGCTATCGTGTGTGCCGATATCGTGTCCACAGTAAGCCCGAGATATGCCGATGAAATAAGAACCGAGGGCTATTCTCACGGACTTCACTATATCATCAACCAGAATTACCATAAACTCAGAGGAATACTTAACGGAATAGATTATGACTATTATAATCCCGAAAAGGATAACGTCATAGCCGCTAACTTCTCCGCAGATGAGCTTTCGGGTAAAGCAACCGATAAAAACGAGCTTCAGAAGGCTCTCGGACTCCCCGAAAACGCAGAAACACCGCTTTTGGCTATAATTTCTCGACTTGCAGCGCATAAAGGTCTTGACCTTATCGCGGAAATGGTGTATAATTTATTGGAGAACAATGACGTACAGCTTGTTGTTCTCGGAAAAGGCGAAGCCTGCTATGAAGAGCTGTTCAGAGAGCTTCAGAATAAATTCCCCGATAAGGCACGTGCACTTATCGAATACGACAGAGATCTGTCCAAGCGTATATATGCCGCGTGTGATATATTCGTTATGCCGTCCAAGAGTGAGCCCTGCGGACTTTCGCAGATGATAGCCTCACGCTACGGAGCAATTCCCGTGGTAAGAGAAACAGGCGGACTTTACGACTCTATCAAGGGCTATTGGGAAAAGGACGGAGAGCTTATGGGCAACGGCTTTACCTTCGCCAATTACTCGTCAGCCGAGCTCTATGACAGAATAGTAGCGGCGGTTGCACTCTATAACGATAGCGAAAAGAGAAAAGCATTCGTTACAAAAATTATGAATACCGATTTTTCGTGGAATATTTCTGCTAAGAAATATCTCGAAATGTACGGTACACTTATTTAATTATTCCCGCCTGCAGGGCAGGCACAAGAAAGGAAAGGTCTAAAATCAATGGCAAAAACACCCACAGTAAATCAAATCAAAGAAAATATTGAGGCAAAGCTGTCGAGACAGTTCGGCTGTACAGCATCCGAGGCTTCTCGCGATCAGATATATAAAGCCGCAGTGTTGACCGTAAAGGACATTTTGACTTCAAAGAGAGGAGATTTCAAAAAGCGGGTTAATCAAACCGGTTCCAAGCGTGTTTACTATATGTGTATGGAATTTCTGCTTGGACGCTCTCTCAAAACCAATCTTTTTAATCTCGGCATAAACGAAGAGTATAAGAAATCTCTTGCCGAGCTTGGCTTTGAACTTGAGGATTTGTATGAATGCGAACCCGACGCAGGTCTTGGAAACGGAGGTCTCGGACGTCTGGCAGCCTGCTTTATGGACTCGCTTTCATCGTTGAATTATCCTGCTACCGGTTTTTCAATTTGCTATGAATACGGACTTTTCAAGCAGATGATAGTAGACGGAATGCAGATAGAGCTTCCCGACAACTGGCTTCCCGGCGGTGAAGTGTGGCTTGTTCCCAGAACAGACAGAGTGTTCACCGTAAAAATGGGCGGAAGAGTAAGAGAGGAATGGCAGAACGGACACCTCCAGGTTATCTACGAGGATTGCGAGGAGATCGAAGCCGTTCCGTACGATATGATGATCTCGGGTGCCGACAGCGACGCAGTCAGCAGATTGCGTCTGTGGCGTGCAAGAGATACACGTAACTTCAATATGGGACTCTTTACCCAGGGACAGTATACAAGAGCACTCGAGGAAAGCACCAACGCCGAAATCATCTCTAAAGTGCTTTATCCGTCGGATAACCATACAGAAGGAAAAATGCTCCGTCTTTCCCAGCAGTATTTCCTTGTGTCGGCATCTGTACAGAGTATAATCAGAGACCATATGGCTGTATACGGAACACTGGTGAACCTCCCCGAAAAGGTGGCAATCCATATCAACGATACTCACCCCGCACTCTGTATTCCCGAGCTTATGAGAATACTCATCGACGATTATTTCTTCTCTTGGGAACACGCGTGGGATATCGTTGTAAAGACCGTCTCCTATACCAATCATACAGTAATGCCCGAGGCGCTTGAGACCTGGAACGAGGATATCTTCCAGTTCAAGCTTCCCAGACTTTACGCAATTATAAAAGAAATAAACGAGCGCTTCTGCAAAGACGCGTGGAAGAGCTTTCCCGGAAACTGGGACAGAATTTCCAAGATGAGCGTGCTTGGTTACGGTCAGGTAAGAATGGCTAACCTCTCGGTTATCGGTTCTCACTCTGTAAACGGAGTTTCCAAGCTTCACTCCGAAATTCTTAAGGCGTCTACCTTTAAAGATTTTTACAAGATGTATCCCGAGCGCTTCTGCAACGTAACAAACGGCGTTGCTCACCGCAGATGGCTCTGCTACTCCAACCCAAAGCTTGCCGAGCTTCTTGATAACTGCATAGGCACAGGATACAGACATAATCCCGAGGAGCTTGCAAACTTCGCTAAATTTGCCGATGACAAAACAGTCCTCCAGGCAGTTCGCGATATCAAGCATCAGAACAAGATAAGCTTCTCTAACTATCTTATGAAGAAAACCGGTGTGGCAATAGATACACACTCTGTTTACGACGTTCAGATCAAGCGTCTCCACGAGTATAAGAGACAGCTCCTTAACGCCCTTAATATCATAGGTCTTTACCTTGACCTTAAAGAAAATCCCAACCTGGATATTCAGCCTCAGACCTTTATCTTCGGAGCAAAGGCGGCACCCGGATATCATATGGCAAAGCAGATAATCAAGCTCCTTTGCTATATAGGAAAGGATATCGAGCAGAATCCTGCTATCAGAGAAAAGCTTAAGGTGGTATTCCTTGAGGACTATAACGTGTCTCTTGCCGAGGCTCTTATCCCTTCCGCGGAAATCAGCGAGCAGATATCTCTCGCAGGTAAGGAAGCAAGCGGTACGGGATGTATGAAGCTTATGATAAATGGTGCCCTTACAATAGGAACACTTGACGGCGCAAACGTGGAAATGCTTGCCGCAGCAGGCGAAGAAAATATGTTCATCTTCGGTCTTACCGCAAGCGACGTTGACGAGCTTTGGCTCAAGGGCTATAATTCCGCACTCTATTACGCTAATAACGAAAGACTTAAGAAGATAGTAAACTACCTTAACGTGGGCTTTGCAGGCGAGTCCTTCTCGGATATCGCAAATTATCTCCTTTCCGGCTACGGAATCGCAGACCCCTATATGTGCCTTGCAGATTTCGAGTCCTACAGACAGACCCACGAAAGCCTTATCACCGCATATCAGGATAAGGAAAGATGGAACCGTATGTCGCTTATGAATATCGCGTCTGCAGGCTACTTTGCGGCAGACCGAAGCATAGAGGACTACGCAAAGAATATTTGGAAACTTAAAAAGATGCCTTATACAGAGGAGAGATAAATGCTTCTTCGACTTCATGAATCGGCCGAAAACGGTTCGATGCCTGTGATAACCAAATATGTAAATGGGGAGGACGCTTCCGTAAAGGGAGCGTTTTCTCTCGGTACAAGCTTGACGTTTAACGTCAAATGCCCCCGAAGATTGGGGGCTTCTGCCATCGTACTGAGAATAAATCGGGACGGTGACAGTTACCGTGATATCTCTCTTTCGTTTGTTGCCTTCAACGGCGGAATTGACGAGTATGAAACCACACTTAGCCTCGATAGAGAGCTTTGTGGCGGCGAGGACGGACTTTTTTATTACGAATTTCTCTTTGTCCGCGGATATGAAACCCTGTTTACAAGCTCTGTAAATAACGTGGATTTCAGGCTTTGCGACTACTCCGAGGATAAGTTCAGATTGTTGGTCTATAGTCCCGATTTCAAAACCCCCGATTGGTTTCACGGCGGAACGATGTACCAGATATTTACCGATAGATTTTTCTGCGGAAAAGGCGAGGTCGGTACACGAAACGACGTGATTATGAATTCCGATTGGCAGAGCGGAGTAAAGCAGTATGCCGAATATCCCGGCGCACCCGTGGCAAATAACGAGTTTTTCGGTGGAAACCTCTGGGGAATTGCCGAAAAGCTTGATTACTTAAAATCCCTCGGCGTTACCGTTATATACTTAAATCCTATCTTTGAGGCATATTCAAGCCATAAATACGATACCGGCGATTATATGAAGGTCGACGCTATGTTCGGCGGTGAAAAGGCACTTGAAAACCTTATTGCCAAAGCAAAAGAAAAGGGAATCAGACTGATACTTGACGGTGTGTTCAACCATACCGGAAGCGATAGCGTCTATTTTAACCGCTACGGAAAATATAACTCTGTAGGAGCTTATCAAAGCAAAGATTCGGAGTATAAGGATTGGTATTTCTTCAAGGAATTTCCCGATTCTTACGAATGCTGGTGGAATATAGAGATACTTCCTAAGCTCAATCCCGAATGTGTGGCTTGCCGCGACTTCCTCTGTAATAAGGGCGGAGTTGCCGAAAAATATATGAAAATGGGAGTTGGCGGCTGGAGACTTGACGTCGCCGATGAGCTCAGTAACGATTTTCTCGATATCCTCCGTGATACCGTTAAAAACGCATCCGACGGCGAGGGTATAATTATCGGTGAAGTGTGGGAAAACGCCGCCGATAAAATAGCCTACGGCAAACGCCGCCGCTATTTCCGCGGAAAACAGCTTGACAGCGTTATGAATTACCCCGTGAGAAACGGAATCCTTGCCTTTGTAAACGAGGGCGATGCCGAAACGCTTTATAATGTCCTTACTGAACTGTATTCTTCTTATCCCGAACCCGTGTGCCATTCGCTTATGAACTCTCTCGGTACTCACGATACCGAAAGAATTTTGTCGGTGCTTGGCGATAAGGATATTTTGGAGCTTACCAACGAGGAGCTTTCCATCCATAAAATGAATCCCACCCAAGTAAAAAAAGCAGTCGCGAAGCTCAAAGTTGCATCAACACTGCAGTATACGGTCTTTGGCGTGCCGTCGGTTTACTACGGTGACGAAGCAGGACTTGAGGGCGGTCACGACCCGTTCTGCCGTCAGCCCTTCCCGTGGGGCAAAGAAAATACCGAGCTTACAGAGCATTACCGTAAACTTGGAGAGATAAGAAAAGAAAACTCGGTTTTTGCAGACGGAAGATTTAAGGTTGTAGCCTTTACAAAAGGCTTTATAGCCTACGAACGCTATAACGAAGACGAAAATATTCTCGTTGTGGCTAACGTGGGAAAGAGTAGCAAGGGGTGCGGCATCGGCTGTGAGGTCGTGGACCTCCTTACGGGTAAAATCTATAAGAATAACCTGTCCGTAGCACCGGGTACAGCAATGATTTTGAAGCTTGTGTAGGAGAAAATTATGTTACGTAAACTTTTTGAAAAGCTTACCAAAAGTAAAAATCCCAACAGTAAACGCTATAAATACGATATGGCAAAGCAGATCTGCGGTCACCACGTGCGATATATCACCGAAAAGAACGGCGAGGTCGACGAGGTAATAGGACGCGAAGGCTCTCTTAATATCAAGGACGATGAACTTCTCGTCTTCGGCTCGGGAGATATCCTTATGCGTTGCAAAATCGAGAATATGCAGGCGTGGGAACTTCTTTCAAAGGACGGCGTCGTAATCACCGCCCCCGATGATGCCCACGGCGGTATCGAACGCACCATCGTGGTATATTACGTATACTATAGAA
>JAFTLM010000108.1 GCA_017455945.1 Clostridia bacterium
AAGCTCAAAGACACGCTCGGCACCCGCAAGAGCCGAGAATATCGTCGCCATCTGCTGTGATATCTGGTGTATGGGCATAGAAAAGTGCCTTGAATACTGAACGAAAACCGCAAGTCCGCCCACGTCAAAGCCCCCGAAGAGGCAGAGCAGACCGCCCACACCCGCCGTAACAGCGTAGCCTATCTGGCTTATGTTTCCAAGCACCGGGCCCATTATTCCGCCGAAAAACTGTGCCTTGAACTGCTTAACTCTCATATCGTCGTTAAGATGGGTAAACTCCTCCTCGCACACCTTTTCGTGGTTAAAGACCTTTATGACCTTCTGACCCGAAACCGACTCCTCGATGTAGCCGTTTATAGCACCCAGTGCCGCCTGCTGACCGACGTAATATTTTCTCGACGCCTTACCTATTGCCGCTCCGCCGAAGATGTAAATCGGCACAAAGCAGGCTGTGATAAGCGTAAGCCAGATATTGGTGTAAACCATCATACAGACGGTTCCGAGAATATTTATGGCACCCGAAATAAGGCTGACAACGGTGTTGTTGAGCATCATATCGATGTTGTCAACGTCGTTGGTAAAACGGCTCATTATCTCGCCGTTGGCGTCGCCGTCAAATACTCTTACGGGCAGGTTCTGAACCTTGTTGAACAGGTCGTTGCGGAGCTTTTCGGTGGCACCCAGCGACACAGACAGCATTATTCTTGCCTGGAGGTACGCCGCCACAACTCCGCAGAAATACACGCAACCGATAACCACAAGTATCATCGCCAGATTTGCCAGTTTATCCGCCGCGCTTCCCTCTCCCACAAGTGAGTTTATAACGGGACGGAGGATATATCCGCCCACAAGGGAGGATGCGGTGGAAAAAAGCATACAAACAAACACCAATATCAATCTCGCTCTGTAGGGAGAAAGGTATGAAAGAAGTCTTTTTACCGCCTCCTTGGTGTTTTTCGGCTTTCCGTGGGCTCGCATTCCCGGACCGCCCGGACCTCTGCCGGGGCCTCTGCCCGGACCCATCGGGGGCATTCCGCCGCTCTTGACTTTTTTGGAGCCGTACTGCTTCTGAAGTGCTTCAAGTGTTCTTGCCGCCATTACTTTTCAGCCCCCTTTCCGCCCTCTTCGTTTTTGTCAATCTGAGAGTAGTATATCTCGCCGTATTCGGCGTTGCCCGCCAGCAGCTCCTCGTGAGTACCCACGCCCGTAATTCTGCCGTCGTTCATAACCACGATTCTGTCGGCGTCACGCACAGAGCCTATTCGCTGGGCAATGATTATCTTGGTGGAATCCTTAAGACCCGTCCTGAAGGTCTCGCGAATCTTCGCCTCGGTTGCGGTATCAACCGCGCTGGTGGAGTCGTCGAGAATTATTATCTTGGGCTTTTTCAAAAGTGCTCTGGCAATACAAAGCCTCTGCTTCTGTCCGCCCGACACGCCCGCACCGCCCTGACCGATGTTGGTATTGTAGCCCTCGGTAAATTCGGTCACAAAGCCGTCTGCCTGGGCGGCGTCAGCCGCCGCACGGATTGCCTCTGTGTCGGCGTTTTCATCGCCCCAACGGAGGTTATCTTCAATGCTTCCCGAGAAGAGCGTGTTCTTCTGCAAAACCATTCCCACGCCCTCTCTCAGGTCGTAAAGCGAATAATCCTTTACGTTTACGCCGTCAACCAGTACCTCGCCGCCGTCGGCATCGTAAAGCCTTGCGATAAGCGAAACCAGCGTGGTCTTTCCGCAACCGGTGGAACCGATAATTCCCACCGTTTCGCCCGCTTTGATTTTCAAATTGATGTTGTCAAGCACAGGCTCGTCGCTGTTCTTGTAGTATCTGAAGCTGACGTTCTTAAACTCAATCTCGCCGCGCTCAACCTTAACGCCCGACAAAACCTCGGGGTCCTCTATGTCTATCTTTTCGTCAAGCACCTCGGCAATACGCTTTCCCGAAGCCAGGGCACGGGAGAACATAACGAACAGGAAAGAAACCATCATCAAGGATGAAAGTATCTGTGTGATATATGTAACATACATCGCCAGCTCGCCGTCGGTCATTTCGCCGCCCACAAGCTGATTTCCGCCGAACCAAAGCACCGCAATGACGGTAGCGTTCATCACAAAGGTCATAAGGGGCTGCATAAATATCATATTTTCCATAGCGTGCTCGGCGTTTTCCTTAAGGTCTCTGTTGGCTCTGCCGAACTTCTTGCGTTCAAAATCCTCTCTCACAAAGGACTTTACCACTCTTGCGTTGGTAAGGTTCTCGCCCACGGTGGAGTTGAGCCCGTCTATCTTGGTCTGCATCTTTGAGAAGCGTGAAAAGCCCCTGCCGATAATAACCGAAATTCCCACAAGGAGAACCGGCACCGAGACGGCAAGTATCACCGAAAGCTTGGGGTTTACCGATATAGCCATAATGAGGGCACCAATCATCATACCGGGAGCTCTGAAGAACATTCTCAGCATCATATTGCAGAAGTTCTGGAGCTGTGTAACGTCGTTTGTAAGTCTTGTCACCAGTGAGCCCGTGCTGAATTTGTCGATGTTGGCAAAGGAAAACTTCTGTATTTTTCCGTAAAGGTCGGCTCTGAGGTCGGTGGCAAAGTTCACCGACGCCTTGGCACCGAAATAGGCACCGCCTATACCGCCTATCATCATAAGCACGGCAGTGAATATCATTCCCACCATTATTGCCACGATGAAGGGAGCGTTGTCGCCGAGAAGACTGTACAGGTCGCGGACAAGCTTGGGGACAACCTCGTCAATTCCCAACGCCGCCGTCTGTGCGCCCTTAAGTGCCATAGTCACGGCATCGTAGGAATCTTTTGCTCCGAAGTCCACTATGTACGACAGAAATTTTGGCATCAGCACCTCGCCGAATACCTCTATTATCATACACACGGGCCCCAGGATAAAGAAAGGCAGATAGGGCTTTATGTACTTAAACCATCTTTTCATTTTACTTCCTCCCCCGAGAACTCACACAAATTTTTTTGCATCATTTCAAGGCACAAAACGAAGCACTCAAGCATTTCGTCACTTATTCCCTTTGTCATAGCCAGGTCAACGGCGGTGAAGAACTTCTCCGAGGCGGAGACTATCTCCCGTCCTTTCCCTGTGATTTTTATGTTGTTGTAGCGGCCGTCCTTCTCGCTGGCGAGCTTTTCTATGTATCCGCCCGCCTCAAGTTTTTTGATTGTAACAGCCACCGCCGCATCGCTTATCTGAAGATGCTCGGCAAGTGCTTTTTGCGACGTTCCTTCGTCCTTTGCCAGGTGCATAAGCATAATGTGCTGGCTTCTGTGAATGCCAAGCCTGCTCACCAGCCCCTCAAAGGCCTTTCGGTGGAGCCTGTCGGTTTTCATAAACATTCCGCATACTTCTCGCGGAGACCGCTTTTGCTTTTCCATATTTTCTCCTTTGTATGTATTGTTAGTTATTAAATTATAGTCTGTCGGAGAGTGGTGTGTTTGCACTCGCCAAGTCCAGAAAGGTTTTTTGCGGAGCTTTTTTGCAAAAAAGCGACCTTTTGTGCCCGCAGGCACTCGGCGTTTCTTTTGGGAGCTTTTCTTTGCGCCTTTTGTGTC
>JAFTLM010000109.1 GCA_017455945.1 Clostridia bacterium
CCCAAATCCATCAAAAATTTATTAGACGGCGGGTGCACGCAGTTTATATCGAGCAAATATTTAGGATAGGCGAGACAAATTTTCGTAGCAATATGCGGATATTGCAAGGAAATTTACCGAAGCATATACAAATATTTGCCGGTATAAACCTTATTGGTTCAAGTCCACTTAGGCTAGCCAAACTCCGGCAAGACAGAGGCGTTTTTAACAATACGGTAGGCTTTCAGAGATTTCCTTGTGTTTTACGAGATAAAAATTTTTTTGAAATTTTACTTTATTTGTTGAAATCACTCAGCGTAAGTGTTATAATATAGACATTAGAATACACTTGTTTGTACGTGAAGGAAGGTTGGTGCACTATGAAAGAGAAAGTAACCTGTCAAAAACGTGTCGATCCTATAGATTACGCAGATCCTTTGTTCGGCGTTGGAAGTGCAACGTCGGCGGGACCAACGTTGCCTTCGGGCTCAATTCACCCAAGCCCCGAAACGCTTGAAAATGACTGCGGAGGTTATTTGCGTAATCAACCCATAGTCGGCTTTGGGCACGCATATACGTCCGGGGCGGGCGGTGTAAAATGCTACGGAAATTTCCTGCTGTCACCAACCGTGGACAGCGTTGAGCTTGACCGTGCCAAAAGAGCCTCGTTTGCGAAAGAGGGAACAGAGCACGCAAGATGTTACGAATATAAAGTTCAGCTCAATAACGGCATTTCGGTGCGGGTTACTCCTGCTCATAACGCCGCGATATATTCTATCGAATATCCAGAAGATAAAGACGCATATTTGTTGATTGATGCAACTCACAAACTGGATATAGATGCGAGTATGAAGCGAGGCTCACTTACGGTTGTCCCCGGTAACAAAAGCATTTTTGGCGGCGGTACCTTCTTTGGAAACTGGAACGGACTTGATTGGAATATGTATTTTGCAATGGAGTTTGATGCGGATTTCGAGGAGATTGGTGTTTTTGAGGGTGAAGAAATCAGCTCCGTTTCCACACGCACCGCGGCTTGTGTTTCTATAGACCGCGAAAAACGGCTTGGTGCGTACATAAAATTCGCTAAAGGTGCGAATGTAAAAGTCAAGATTTCTATTTCATTTGTCAGCACCGATAGGGCTAAAGAGTTTCTTGCCGATCAGATTTCCGATTTTGATTATGACAGTGTTAAAGAAAACGCCAAAACCGTTTGGCGTAATATTCTCGGTGCTATTGATATACGTACCGAGGACCACAAATTGCTCCGCAGATTTTACACTGCAATGTACCACATGAATGTTCAGCCACGGGACCGCACCGACGACCACGGCAAATGGGATGATTTCCACACGGTCTGGGACACTTGGAAAACCGCGTTTCCGATGTATTCTTTGTTATACCCGAAGAAAATGGGTGCAATTATCGAGTCTATGATTGACCGTGCCAAGGAAAATGAGCTTATAGGCAACGGAATTGTGATTGCCGACGAGTATATGGCGGCAAAAGAGTGTTTGGCGGGGCAGGGCGGAAACGACGTGGAAAACGTTATAGTCGACGCATACTTAAAGGGCGATCCCCTCATCAAATACACGTGGGAGGACGCTTATTCGACAGTTCTTAAAAGTGCCGAGCAGATGCGCTCCCCGGAATACATCGAAAATGGCTTTGCCACCGACAACAGGCAGACTGTAAGCGGGGTGCCGTATAGCTGGAGATTCAGACCTGCGGCGGTAACAATGGGATTTGCTTTTAACGACAAGGCGGTCGCGACTATGGCAAAGAAAATGGGCAGGCACGAAGATTTCGAAAAATACGAGGCTCGTTCGGCAAACTGGCTTAACGTGTGGAACAGGCAGGTTGAGAGCGAGGGCTTTTACGGATTTCCTCAAAAGTTAAATGCAAACGGCGGATTTGACGAAGGGTTCGACCCTCACGGCGGCTATAATACGCATTTCTACGAAATGACGGGCTGGGACGCCTCATACGTCAATTATAACGACGTGCCACGCCTTGTTGAGGCAATGGGCGGTGCGGAGACATTTGCAGAACGCCTTCTTTGGGCGTGTGAGCACAGCGTGAACTACTACAACGACGACCACGGAAAAGAGGGATATCTCAACTTCACCAACGAGCCCTCTTTCCAGATTCCCTGGCTCTTTTGTACGGATGAGGTAAAACGTCCTGATTTGGCGGCAAAGGTTATTGACGGCGTTATTAAGAGATTTTCTCTTGAAAACGATTACCCGGGAGACGAGGATAACGGCGGAATGTCGTCTTATTACGTATTCCTTATGTGCGGATTTTTTCCGTATGCCACCACCGAGAATTATTATCTTCACGGCACGAGAGTGGAGGAGATAATCTTCCATTTGGGCAACGGCAACGACCTTGTAATTACGGGTGAAAACGTTGGCGGTTCAAATATCTACGTTCAGTCGGCTACCTGGCAGGGAAAGCCGCTTAACGCCTGCAAGCTTACCCACAGTCAAATTGCCGAGGGCGGGGAGTTGCATTTCGTAATGGGCGATAAACCCTCCGATTGGGCGAGAAATTTATTTGTACGGTAAAATTATAGTTCGGCAGGGAAGCCCCTGCCGAACTATAATTTATCAGCTTGTTTTCCGTTACTGACGGATTTACATATTAAATTGTTCTGCTTCCTTGGTCAGGGCTTTTATAGAGCCCGCATATTCGGTGGGGGACGTATTCACACGTATCTTGAACTGTGCGGAAAAATAATGTA
>JAFTLM010000110.1 GCA_017455945.1 Clostridia bacterium
TTCCTTAACAATATTCTTTCTTCGTTGGGGCTTGGCACGGTTCACGTTATAGGAACTCCGGGGGCGGTTATATTCGGTATGGTATATAACTTTCTTCCTTATATGGTGCTTCCCATTCACTCAATAATGTCAAAGCTGGACAAGCGTTACATAGAGGCTGCCGCAGACCTGGGTTGCACTCCGTTCCAAACCGTTACGAAAGTTATACTGCCACTGACGCTTCCCGGTGTAATTTCGGGTATAACTATGGTTTTTGTGCCTTCAATAAGCACATTCTATATCTCCCAGAAGCTTGGCGGGGGAACCTTTGACCTTATCGGTGACACCATCGAACGCCAGTTTATGCTCACACTTAACTACAACGTAGGTGCGGCTATTTCTCTGGTTATGATGATACTCATCCTTATTTCCGTGGGAATAATGAATAAATTCTCCGATGGCGAAGGAGGTATGATGCCGTGAAGCACATTTCAAAAATTTACACTGCTATCATTTTTGCGATACTTTACACCCCCATACTTGTGCTTATTCTGTTCTCGTTCAACAGCACAAACAACACGGGAAAATTTACCGGTTTTTCGCTTAAATGGTACGGTGAGCTTTTCAGCAGTCCTTCCACCTTTGCAGCGTTGAGAAACACTCTCGTTCTCGCAATACTCTCGGCTATAATCGCCACTTTGATAGGCACAGCGGCGGCTGTGGGCATTTCCAAGATGAAAAACAAATACCTCAAGGGCGGAATAACCTCGGTAACCAATATCCCTATGATGAACCCCGATATCGTTACCGGTATTTCCATGATGCTTCTGTTCGTGTTTGTGGGAACTATGCTCGGCAACACCGAAAAGCTCAGCTTTTTCACTCTGCTTATTGCACACATCACGTTTAACATTCCATACGTTATCCTTTCCGTACTTCCCAAGATACGCATGATGGACAAACATTTGTCCGAGGCGGCACTTGATTTGGGCTGTACCCCCTTGCAGGCGTTTTTCAAGGTGGAGCTGCCCGCCATAATGTCGGGCGTCTCTACGGGCTTTATTATGGCTTTCACTTTGTCGCTTGACGATTTTGTAATAAGCTACTTTACAAGCGGAAGCGATTTCCAGACTCTCCCGATTCTCATTTATTCGATGACGAAGAAAGAAGTTAAGCCCACAATATACGCCCTTTCCAGTCTGATGATTGTTGCCATTCTTGCACTTCTCATTATATCCAATCTCCGATCAGAGAAAGACGCAAAGATAATGCGGAAGGCTGAAAAAAGCAAAAAAGTCAAGAAGATCGGAGGTAAGCTATATTGAAAAAAACAATAATGTATCTTGCTCTTCTTGCCATGTTGCTTTTCGCCCTTACCTTCTCATACTGCAACGATGATACGGAAACGATTACGCTTAACGTCTACAACTGGGGAGAGTACATTTCCGACGGTTCGGAAGATTCCTTTGACGTCAATACCGAATTTGAAAAGTATTATTATGAAACCTACGGCAAGAAGGTAACGGTCAACTACACCACCTACGCCTCAAACGAGGATATGTATGCCAAGGTCAAAAGCGGTGCTACTTCATACGATATAGTCATTCCATCCGACTATATGATAGAACGACTTATCAACGAAAAACTTCTTGCACCTATTAATTTTGACAATATTCCCAATTATCAGTATATTGACGAAAAGTTCAAAAGCGATCCGGAATTTCACTATTACGATCCTGAAAACAAATATTCTGTTCCCTACACTTACGGTGTGGTGGGGGTTATCTATAATGAAACCGAAGTTAAAAGTGAGAATATAGGAAGCTGGAACCTGCTTTGGGACGAAGAATACAAGGGAAAGATACTGCAATTCAACAATCCCAGAGATGCACTCGGTACTGCTATGTACAAGAACGGAATCAGTGTAAACACCAAGGATTTCGGCGAGTGGGACACAGCTCTTGAGGAGCTTAAACTTCAAAAGCCACTGGTGCAGAGCTACGTAATGGACGAAATTTTTAACAAGATGAAGGGCGATTCCGCTTGGATTGCTCCCTACTACGTGGGAGATTTCTTATCAATGTACGAAGAAAACGACAAACTGGCGTTTTTCTATCCGAAAGAAGGAACCAACATATTTGTGGACGCAATGTGTATTCCTAAAAGTGCAAAAAACAAAGAAGTTGCCGAAGCATATATAAACTTTATGCTTGACAAAGAAACCGCAGTTGCCAATGCTGAATACATTTATTACGCCTCCCCCTGTACACACGTCAGAAACGACGAAGAATATATTTCGTATATGACGGATATTCACCCTGAGGCAATGGAACTTCTTTACGGCGACACGGTACCGCTGGGCGAAACCGCCAACTTCTATGAGGAGCAGGTAAAGGTCAGTTTCTATGAAAATTTGGCTCCCGAATTACTTGAGTACGAAAACGAACTTTGGGAAAAGCTGAAAATAGAAAGCTCGGTGGGCGGTTCGGTATACCTCATCTGTTACGTTATAATTGCCGTAATAGTTGTGGGAGCAATAGTTTTGTTTATAAAGAATAAGAAACTTCAAGCACTTTACGACTGATATTCTTAAATCCGCCGACTTTTCGGCGGATTTTTCTTTTAAATTGACGATATGCTATTGCAAAATAAGAAAATTTGTGGTAAAATTATATATTGAATTGAAATATAATCAAGGAGAACATATATTATGGATTACAAATTTTCCGACAGTTTTAAAAATCTTCAGCCGTCGGCTATCCGTGAGATTTTCAAAAGTCTTACCGACCCGACCATAATTTCTTTTGCGGCAGGTAACCCCTCACCCGAATCATTCCCCGTAGAGGAACTGGCAAAGCTTGCTGCCGACATTTTTGAAAAGACTCCCTCTCAGGCTCTCCAATACGGAATCACAGAGGGATTCCCCGGTCTTCGTGAGGAAATTGCCAAGAGACAAAAGTCTCGCTTCGGAATTGGACGCGATTTTGATATGACCGTAGTCACTTCGGGCGGTCAGCAGGGTCTTGAGCTTTGCTGCAGAGTTCTCTGCAACAAGGATGACGTTGTGCTTTGCGAGAACCCCAGCTTTATCGGTGCACTCAATGCATTCAGAGCTTGCGGAGCGAAGACCGTAGGTATTCCCATGGACGAGGACGGAGTTAATATTGAGGCACTTGAAAAGCTTGTAAAAGAAACTCCCAACGTCAAGCTTATATACGTTATTCCCACATTCCAGAATCCCAGAGGTTCTTCGACTTCTCTTGAGAAGAGAAAGGCAATATACGAAATAGCAAAAAAGAACGGCATAGTTGTTCTTGAGGACAATCCCTACGGAGAGCTTAGATTTGCGGGTGAGGAAATCCCCACAATAAAGAGCTTTGACGAGGACGGAATCGTTGTTTACTGCTCTTCCTTCTCAAAGATTCTTTCCGCAGGTATGCGTGTGGGATTTGTAATCGGTCACGCCGATCTGCTTCAGAAAATGGTAGTTGCAAAACAGTGCGAGGACGTTCACACAAACAACTTCTTCCAGATGCTTTGCTACAAATACGTTACCGAGTGCGACCTTGACGCTCACATCGAAAAGATTCGTGCAATTTACCGTCACAAGTGCAATCTTATGCTTGACACACTTGACAAGGAAATGCCCAAGGAAGTCAAATACACACGCCCCGAGGGTGGTCTGTTCATCTGGTGTACGCTTCCCGACGGCCTTGACTCGGGCGAATTTGCCAAGTTTGCCATCAGCAAGAAAATTGCCGTCGTGCCCGGTTCCACATTCAACTGTGACACCAAGGCACCCTCCGATTCCTTCAGAATAAATTACTCCACCCCCTCCGACGAGCAGATAGTAAACGGTGTAAAGGTGCTTGCGGAGGCCGTTCGCGAATACATCGCGTCCAAAAGATAAGAAAGGACTAAAAGTTATGTTAGACAACAAAAAGGTCTCCTACTCAGGCGTTCAGCCCAGCGGAAACCTCACTATAGGAAACTATCTCGGAGCTATTAAAAATTTCTCGGCGTACTCCGATGAATACAAATGCTTTTACTGCGTGGTCGACTCTCACGCAATAACCGTGCGTCAGGTGCCCGCAGAGCTCAGACGCAGAACATACGAAACGCTGGCACTTTATATTGCCTGCGGTCTTGACCCCGACAAGAACACACTTTACGTTCAGTCTCACGTTCCCGCTCACACCGAGCTTGCGTGGATTCTCAACTGCTTTACAATGTTCGGTGAGCTTTCGAGAATGACACAGTTCAAGGACAAGAGCGAAAGACACGCAGACAACGTAAACGCAGGTCTTTTCACCTATCCCGTACTTATGGCGTCTGATATTCTCCTTTATCAGACCGACGTAGTTCCCGTAGGCGTTGACCAGAAGCAACACGTTGAGCTTTGCAGAAATATTGCCGCAAGATTCAACCAGCTTTATCCCGACACCTTTACTATGCCCGAGCCCATCATCTCAAAGGACAGCATGAAGATTGCTTCTCTTCAGGAGCCCACCAAAAAGATGAGCAAGTCGGACGAAAACGTCAACGCGGTAGTATATATTCTTGACGACAAGGACACAATAATAAGGAAATTCAAACGTGCCGTTACCGATTCGGAAACCTGCGTAAGATACGCCCCCGAAAAGCACGGAATAAACAACCTTATGACCATATATTCTTGCTACACGGGCAAGACATTTGAAGAAATAGAGCGTGAATTTGACGGCAAGGGGTACGGTGACTTCAAGCTGGCTGTCGGAGAAGCTTGTGCAGATGCTTTGGCACCCGTACAGCAGAAATTCAACGAGCTTATTGCCGACAAGGCATATCTTGAGACACTTATGAAAAAGGGTGCAGAAGAAGCGGCTTATTACGCACGTAAGACCCTCTCAAAAGTAAAGAGAAAGCTCGGATTTGTTCAATAAAAGCAAAAGCCTGATTTGTGGCTTTGAAGCTTTCCAATAGGTAACGGCGGAAACGGAGAGTTATGATACTTAACCTATCAAAGGCTCTTGTATATACCGCCGTTATTTCTCTTTTACTGACTCCAATAGACTTTAAATTGGCGAAAAAAATCGGAGCTATTGATACCCCAAACGATAATCGGAGAATGCACACAAAACCAATCCCACGTATTGGCGGAATATCTATATTTGCCGCATTTCTTATAGCCTGCCTTTGGTTTTCAAAAGAAATAACACCCGACATTATCGCATTCTTGTCGGGTGCTTCAATAATTATTTCTTTGGGCATAATTGACGATTCGCTGTCGCTTTCCGCAAAATCAAAGCTTCTTTTTCAGCTTGCCGCCGCATCTGCTTCGGTTTTCACAGCGTACGATGGCGGTGTTTTTTCAAAAATATTAAGCGTCTTATGGCTGGTAGCACTTACCAACGCACATAACTTTATAGACGGTTTGAACGGTCTTTGTGCGGGAATATCTATAAATGAAGCAGCTGCAATAGGCGTGGTACTTCTGCTGTCAGGCAGGGTTACACCTGCCATAACCGCCTTTGCGCTTTGCGGTGCCTGCATCGGTTTTTTGCCTTACAATGCCGGCAAGGCAAAAATTTTTATGGGTGACACAGGCTCAAATTTTCTTGGGTTTACTCTCGGATTCCTGTCATTATATATAGAAAAAGATTTATCAGTCATCGCCTTGATTTTTGTAATACTCTTAATTTTTTCTGTTCCGCTGACGGATATGTTTTTTGCGATAACAAGGAGACTTATCCACGGAAAAAGTCCTTTTGCCCCCGACCGTTCTCACATTCACCATATTCTTGCAGACTCGCCGCTTGGTCACTTGCGAGCATCTTTGGTTTTAAGAATAATATCTTTTTTATGTGCACTTATGGGAATTACTGCGTTTGCAATCTTTACTTGAAATTCTTTCGGTAATCCCTTGGACTTATACCATATTCCCTTTTAAAAATCTTCGAAAAATAGTTGTAGTCGGGAAAACCGCACTCGCTTCCTATTTTGTTTATTTGCATATTTGTATTTTTCAACAGTTCGCAGGCTTTGCTGAGTCTGCGGACTTTTATATATTCTGCGGGTGTAGAATTAAAATAGCGTTTAAAAATAGAATATATCTCACTGTGGGATAAATGGAACTCCGAGCACATCAACGGCACGGACAATGGAGCGTCAAGGTTAACGTTTACATAATCGGCAATTCGCAAATCTATTTTATTTTCGGATTTTGCCAAAAGCCCTTTCAGATACTCATATCCGGTACAAGCGTCAAGTATGCGCATTGCGGATTTAAGCTTTCCAAGCCCTATGGACGAAAGCTCATTATAGCATTTTTGAAGTGCATCGCGCTTGTCTTCGGGCAGTCTCGGCGATATTTTTTCAAAGTCCTTATTTTTTTCGGCTTTTATTTGCCCCAAGACCATATATCCTATTATCTTGCCGTCGAAGACGACTGGCGACATATATTCAAGAAGCCCCGCATGGCAGGTATAAAAATGCTGTTTGTAGGTTTTCTTGCACTCGGCAAATGCTTTTCTGTCGCACTCAAGACAACGCCTGTCCATCTCCTTGTCTTCTCTTAAAAGTGCACAAAAAGGCGAAAGTTTTTCGGGATAAAAGGCGAGCTCATCTTCGTTGGCGTCATATATACACACCTTCAGCCCCACAAGATTATAAAAATCTCGGGCAAGCTCTCTCAGTTTTTTTTGATCGTATATGTCCATATTGGTATTCTCCCATACAAAATTACCATATTTATATATAAATTATACTATACCGAGAGAAAAAAATCAAGTACAATTAGAAATATAAGGAGGAGTTTTTATGAACTACTTATGCATTGACGTTGGTACCACTTGCTGTAAATGTCAATTATTCTCCAATGACGGAAGGATACTTGAATATTTTTCTGAGGAGTACGGATTTTTAAAGCAAGGCGGAAAGAACTATATCGACACACAAAAAATTTGGTCGTGTTTAAAGGATATGATCCAAAAAATCGCTAAAAAGCACGAAATTTCCTCGTTTTGCGTTTCTTCCCTGGGAGAATCATTCGTACTGTTGGACGAAAACGACGAACTGCTTTTCCCTCCTATGCTTTACACGGACGGCAGAGGAAGTGATGAAGCCTCAAAAATATCGGAGATTTTCGGAGAGGAAGAA
>JAFTLM010000111.1 GCA_017455945.1 Clostridia bacterium
CCCAAATCCATCAAAAATTTATTAGACGGCGGGTGCACGCAGTTTATATCGAGCAAATATTTAGGATAGGCGAGACAAATTTTCGTAGCAATATGCGGATATTGCAAGGAAATTTACCGAAGCATATACAAATATTTGCCGATATAAACCTTATTGGTTCAAGTCCACTTAGGCTAAGCTTAAATAATAGGGTCGCGTATTTACTCAAAAAAACGACAGCTTCTGCCAAAAGGCAGTAAGCTGTCGTTTTTTGCAGCAACAAAGGCTATTTTCGCTTGTGGGACAAATAGCAGGACGGACTTTTTCCTGTAACCCGCTTAAACGAGGTGGAGAAATATTTTGCCGAGGTATAGCCCGAAAGCTCGGCGACCTTCTCTACCGAATAGTATTGCGATTCGAGCAGGGCTATTGCGTGATTGATACGCAAATTTACCAGATATTCCTTTGGCGTCACTCCCATTTCCTCAAGAAAGATTCTTCGGAAATAGGATGTACAGTACCCCAGGTCCTTGGAAAGACTTTCAACCGACAACTCGGGATTCGAAAACCCCGAATGCATAGCTTCTACCGCGTGCTGTACGCAGTATTTGGCTGATTTTACATTGCTTTCCAGCGATTGCCGCTCTATTTGCTCAAGAATCGAGAGAAAAAGCGAATCTATTCGGTAAACAAATCCGCAGGGCTGGTTTTGCCACGTATCAAACAACTTACCGAAAAGAGTAATAAAAGCATCCGGATTTGTGGCGTGCATATTTGAAACAGGCGGGATTTTTTTAAACGAAGCCTCAAAATGCACGATAATTACGTCTTCATCCGTGGAGCTTGATATAACGTACTCACATCCGCTCGGCACAAAGGTCACGTCGTTTTTATTCAGACGGATTTCGGTTTCTCCTTTAACAACCGTCGCTTTGCCGTGAGCACGAAATATCAGTGCGTGGTAATGTCTTGGCGGAGAGTATCTTTCGGACACGGGAAACTCCAGACGCAAAACAGAAAGTATTTTAAAATTAAAGCGTTCACCGTTAAACATAGATACAGTATACTCCTTTTTTGTCTGTTTGTCAATAGCCGATAAGTAGCGAAAATCTAACCTTTTAATTCTTTTTTGAGGTTGTGTCTGTTTTCGCTTTTTGTTATAATGAAGCCACAAACCAACAAAAAATTTCAAGGAGTGGCAAAAAATGAACGGTATGATTCTTAAACCGGATTTTGTTTACAACGAAAAAGGGTGGAAAAAAATTGATTTATCGGGAGAAGTAAAGACCAATATAACCTCCAGAAAATACGATTGTCTTCTTTCAGAGCTTTCGCTTGGCAAGGCAAGCGTGATAGCGAAAAGCGGAAATTTCTTCGTCACTGTCGGAGACTGTGACACCTCGGCTGAGTGCAAGACGGGCGAAACGGTAATCCGCATATCCGAAAACGGCTTTGCAGTAATGGGAAAAGACGAGGACGCTGTTTCAAACGGCATTAAAATGCTTATCGACATGAAGCGTGTTGCAAAGGCTGAAGGCGAGTTCCCCATTGGCGAATTTCATTACACCCCCAAAATAAGCTTCCGCGGTGTGCATATGTGTATCTTCAAGCCCAACGACGGCACGGAAAAGGATGACACAACCCTTGAGGATGTTCTCCGCCGTACAAAAATAGCGGCACTTTGCGGATACAACTATATTTTCTACGAGTTCTGGGGCATGTTCCCCTACGGAAAGCGTCCATACGCCCACTGGCCCAACGCCTGGTCAAGGGCTGACGTGGAAAAGCTTATTTCTTTCGCCATCGATGATCTTCATATAACTCCGCTTCCCTGCCAGAATCTTACCAGCCACGCGGGCTGGAGCCGTATCACGTCACGTCAGCACGTGGTATTGGATCAGCGTCCCGATCTTGCGGATATGTGGATACCCGGCGGATGGTGCTTTGCGACGACAAGAGAGGACACGAAAGAATATCTTCGTGATATCATAGACGATCTTGTTACAACATACCGCAATCCTCCCATACTTCACTGCTCTTGCGACAAGTGCTTTGGCTTTGGCTCTACCGAGGAGGAGCGTGTTGTTCCCGCCGACGACCTTTTCACCAATCATATGATGTTTTTGCACGACGAGCTTAAAAAGCGCGGTGTTCGTATGACTATGTGGGCGGATATGCTCTACTCCTCACTTGACGTAAAATATTGGAAGTGCGACACCTCCGTCACCGACAGACTGCCAAACGACATACTTATGAACGTCTGGACGCACAACGATATCGGCGGAACGAAATGGCAGGATATTCCCTTCTTTGAGGACAAGGGCTTTGAAACCGTATATTCCCCCTTCCTTGACGCCAAAGGTGCAAAAAATATGATAGAGCAATGTATGAGCAACGGCTCTCTCGGAATTTTGCAGACCACCTGGCACAGACCCGAGCTTGCACTTCCCACGGTCGTATATTCGGGTGCGTATATGTGGAGCGGAAAAGAACCCGCAGAAGAAACCGTTAACGCTGTATTGAAATAAGGAGATTTTGTTATGTCTATAAAACACACTGCCGTAAGCTATTACGGACTTAATTACGTTGAGCACGCCGAAAAGGATTTTATCGAAATGAAGGAGCACGGCTGTGACACCGTTATCCTCGCTATAACAGAGTTTGATATGGATTTCTGGTTCCCGAATATCAACAACATCGTAAAAACAGCACACAAGGTGGGGCTTCGCTGTATTGCCGACACCTGGGGTATAGGAAAATACTTTGGAGGCGAGCAGGTTTCGCTCTTTCTTCAGAACAACATTCACCACAGACAGGTTTCGGCATATACGGGTGAGGTTCTCAACGCCGCCTGCTTCAACACAAACTCATTCAGAGATTATTTCACAAACATCTGTCTGAAGCTTGCAAGGGAAACCGAGGTTGACGGCTTCTTCTGGGATGAGCCCCATTACGCCTATCCAAAGGCATACGCGTCTATCACAGGCGGAGCGGGTGACGATTGGTCTTGCAGATGCCCCGAATGTATGAGGAAGTTTGAGGATTATTACGGCTATGAGATGCCCAAGTTTATGAACGACGACGTAAAACAGTTCAGATGGCGTGAGGCACTCAAAACTCTTGCAGATTGCTCCAAGGCAATTAAGGAAGTAAACCCCAACCTTGAAATCACCTGTTGCGTTCACGCCACAAAGAATACTTATTACGTCACCGAGCTTCGCGGATACGACAACTGGGAAATGGTGGCGGCTTGTCCTTATTTTGACGTATTTTCCACCACCATCATCAACTGGTCGCTCCCCGAATCTTTCTTCAAGGAAATTACCGAACGCACGGTTCGCATTGCCAAGAAGTACGGAAAGCAGAGCGAAAGATGGATCATGGGCTACAACGCGCAGCCCGAGGACTTCTCACAAATAGACAAGGTCGTTGATATGTACGAGCAGATGGGCGTTGACCGACTTGCCACCTGGACATACAGAGGCGGTCTTGGCACAAGCGTCGCGGCTCCCGACCCCATAAAGCTTTGGGACAGAATAGGCGAAAACTACAAGAGAGTGTTGAAAAAATGATGAGCGAATATCTTGAAAAAATAGTTGAAAATCTAAAAAAAATCGAAGCCGAAGAAGCCGAAAAGCTGACCGAGGCGACCGCAGAGGTAGCGAGAATTATTAAAAACGACGGTCTTATATTCGTCTTTGGCTGCGGACATTCGCATCTTCCCGGACTTGACGCCTTTTACCGTGCGGGGGGGCTTGCGAACGTATCACCGATGCTTGACACAGACCTTATGCTTCACAACGGTGCGGCAAAGTCCAGCCGAATGGAAAAAATGAGCGGAATCGCTCCCGAAATTTTCAGAAGATACGTACCCACGGAAAAGGATATGATTTTCGTTTTCTCCGCTTCGGGCAAAAATCAAGTTCCCATAGAGATGGCAGAAGCAGCGAAAAGTGCAGGCGTAAAGTGCGTTGGAATTTCATCTATGGCTTATGCCGAAAAGGGCGGCAAGCTCCACAAGCACGTAGATATTGCCATAGATTGCAAAATCCCCTACGGTGACGCGTGTATGGAGGTGGGAGAAGCCAAAATGGGCGGTCTTTCCACCTATGCCGCCTGCTTCATACTCAACACCTGCCTTATAAACGGTGCAAAGCTTGCTTTGGAACAAGATGCAAAGCCCCCTGTATATCTCAGCGGAAACGTTGAGGGCGGCAGAGAGCACAACGTGGTACTTGAAAATATGTATCTCGGGAGAGTGAAGCACCTATGAGTAAAATTGCCGTAATAGGAATAATCGGAAATTCGGTTTTTCTTCCCGTAGAAAGGTTTCACGAGGGCGGTGAAACGGTAGAGGCGTCCTCCGTGCATTTCGAGCCGGGCGGAAAGGGGTTCAACCAAGCGGTGGCGGCGGCAAGATGCGGAGCCGAAGTTTATTTTCTGGCGGCGGTAGGACGTGAATACCGAAGAGATTTTTCGGAGTTTTTGGACAACGAGAAAATAAGCCACACACTTGTTTTCAAGGAAGATTCAACTGCCTTTGCCGCTATCGTAACCGACAAATCGGGCAGTAATCACGTTACGGTTTATCAAGGAACACAGCTTTCGCCTGATGATGTTTTACTCTTTGAAGAAAAGATAAAAAACGCGGATATTCTGCTCCTTAACAACGAGGTTTCGGAAGAAGTAAATATAGCGGCAATAAAAATCGCAAAGGAATACGGCATCAAGTGCATACTTAACCCCGCCCCCGCAAGAGTGACCGACAATTTTATTCTTGACAGCGTTGACCTTTTCACCCCCAACGAACACGAAACGCTTGGGCTTGAGGACAATAAAAACGTTGTTGTCACTCTCGGAAAAAAGGGGTGTCTTATTAAATCCACAGGGGAGCTTATTCCCACTGTAAATTCGGGAAAGACCGTGGATACAACAGGCGCGGGCGACACCTTTAACGGCGTGCTTTGCGCAATGCTGGCAAACGGTAACTCCATTGCAAAATCCGCAAGAATTGCCAACAAAGCCGCTTCGGTAGGAGTAACAAGGAAATATGCCGTTTCGTCAATTCCGCAAAATTATGAAATGAAAGAAATAATCGAATGTGAAGCGAACAACAAATAGCTCACAAGAAGCAAAAATGAGAGGCACGTTGTGCCTCTCATTTAATTTGCGTAAATTTATTTTACAAGCGTCACCTCAACGTCAAGAGTCTTGCCATCAATCGGTGCTATGGGCTTTTCGGGGTCAACCTCTACTCCGTTTACAGTCAGCTTTTCGATACGGTTGCATCCGCCCTCATCCTTTTGTACGTAGTGAATACGGTACTCACAGCCGCGGAACTGCTTGGTTACAGAACAATCCTTCCATGCGGGAGGCAGGCAAGGACGAAGAAGCATTCCCTCAAACTCGGGCTGAAGTCCGTAAACAAAGCGGACAACCGAATAAAGCAACCACTGCCCCGTTGCGGTACGCCAGCTCTGTCCCGGCTTACCCGCACGGTATCCCGTCTGCTTGCCGAGATAGGAGTTGAACATAGCGTAAGGCTCGCCGCAGGTCTCGTAATAGGTGTGATCGTCGGGAAGGATCTTGCGAAGTCCCTCCTCCACCTTATCGTTGCGCCCCAAGATACTGTCAACCGCCAGCTTCCAGACTGCGGCATGGAGATATGCTCCGCCGTTCTCGTGCAGACCGGGGTGCTTTTGGCACATGGAACCGACGTGAGGCAGATATTCGGAGTAAGGAGGTGCACTTACCAACAAACCTATATCGGTGTTAAGCTCCCTCTCCAGAGTATCCATAGCAACAAGGCTGCGTTCCTTGTCAAAATCGGCAAACACGCTCCAAAGCTGAGGAAGTGCGTACATCGAGCCCTCCTCGTTCTCCTTGGCACCTATCAGAATACGGTCATCGGAAATGGCGTAAATATAACGGTCACCGTCCCAACCGAACTCATTGATACGCTCCTCCATAACAGCGGCACGCTCGGCAGCCTCGGCAGACTCTGTGTCACGCCCCAGCCACTTTGCCATTTGCGACAGCATTTTCGCCGCACGGACAAAAGCAATGGAGAGCCATATGCTGACGCCCTTGCCCTTTATACCCGCGCGTCCCATGCAGTCGTTCCAGTCACCGCCCCAGATTCTGACAAGTCCGTCGTGACCTGTGAAATTCCACAAAAATTCAACCGAACGCTTAACGTGCTCGTAAACCGATGCTGACGCTCCGTTGTTAAATTTGACCTCGGTATTAAGATAGTTAACGTCACCCAATTCCTTGGTAATGGCGTAAGCGGCAAAGACCAGCCAGACGGTATTATCGGAGAAGTTTTTGTCCTGAATATTTCCGTCGAGGAAGGTACGGGGGGCATATCCGTTCTCATACTGATAGGTAAGAATACGGCAAAGACGCTCGGACGCCAGCTTGGAGTCGATACATCCCAGACACTCGGTATCGCTGGTCAGATCGCGGTAGCCGTTGTGGCGTACTCTCGCCCAGCGTGAGCCCATATTGGTCTGGTACTTAAGCCAGTCGTTGAAAAGATTGTTAAGGTTGTCCCAAGGCGTATCAATGTTTACCTTTCCGCAAATATCTTCATACTTTTTCTGCATTTCGGCAAACTGTGCCTCCACCTCTTCGGGGGTAAACTGCGGAATGTCCTGAAGCGAGTGCTCCG
>JAFTLM010000112.1 GCA_017455945.1 Clostridia bacterium
AGTTGGAATATATAACCTTATTGGAGTTTATGTTGGATGCGTCGGCATTGAGGTTATCAGGATCATTATCACAGTAATGGAACCAGTCAAATCCTACACAGCCCATGCACTCCATAAGCATAAGTGCATAATTCTGATAGAACTTTCCGCGGTCATCCTGGGTTCTTACTGTAAAGCCCGCACCCGACTGGTTTGTCATGCGATTGTCGGCTTCCCAAACGTCCATTCCCTTTGCATACCACTCGGTAATGATACAGGGCTTACCCGACCATTTTTACATATTTGCCATAAGCTCGGGGTTGCCTTCCCACGCGCCGTAATAGTTGAGGGAAATGACGTCACAATAGTGACCTGCAACTCTCTGAACGTATTCATCCTTATAACATCCCGCCAAGAAGCGGCAACCCATATACTGGTGATAGGGTGCATATCTTTCAAGCGCATTGGTCGTTACCTCGAAATATCTGTCATAAACCATTGCTCTGAACTCACGGCGAAGCTCATCGGTAACGTCGTTTATTGATACGTCGGACTTGCCTGTTTTAAGATACATAAATGTCCACGCAGTTGCGTAAGAGTAGATAAGTCTGCTGTCTGCGGGGTTGAAGTTAAGGCAAGAATCAAGCATCGAAAGCTCATCTGGAAGTTCGTTATCACTCATCCAGCCGTAAACATAATCTTTGGTATTATACTGAGCAACCTTCGATTTTACCGACGCGTTTGCCGATTCTACGAATGCGGGATCGAAGACGGGAAGCATATTACCCACCATCTCGGTTGAGCCTGCACTTACAAGGTTAAGGTCGGCTTGTTTGATATAATCGCTAAGGACGTAAAGTATCTGTGTCTGTGCCAGGGGGTCTTTAACCGCACTGAGATTAGCTATAGAAGACCAACCGCCTGTGGAGTTAAATCCAAGTGTCTGCAGTCTGTCGGTAGTAAAATCTGCCCAGGTAGCATTATTTCCGTGAACCGCCTTAACAGCGTTTTGCTGTTTTGTGGACGAACCAGGAGAAATAAGAACGCACGCTGTACGGTAGAAGGGATAGCCAAGGGGATCTATTGTCCACCATCTGTCACCTATCTTCTTGGTATAGAAGAAGCCTGTTGCTTCCTGTTTAAGCGATTCGTCCATAAGACCGCCGTAAACGTCATATTTCGCGGTTTCGCCTGCAGCGGCAGAAGGATTATAACCTTTAACAGTACTGATAACTCTGGTAGGACGGGCGGTATACTGAGTTTCATACCCTTTTGTCTTACCTGCACTCGTAGCATCTACCGAGAGCGAATATTCGCTTTCGTCCTTTACTACGGTATCGGTTGCCATATCTCCGCGAGCTTTGATTTCTTCCCATCTGTGAAGCCAGGTACTGACGTACTCTGCGGCAACACCCCAGGGATTCACGTCTTCATATTCAAGGTATGTAGAAAAGTTCAAATTACCTTCTGTAACCTGAAGCAACGGAGCATATCCTGCTTCTTTTTCTCTCGAATCGAAGTTAAGTCTGAGCGGTTCGGTATTATCGCCGTCCATATAGAACGAGATTATTTTTTCTCCGTTGTCAAGAGCTTTCTTCACATAGTCGGAAACGTCTATGTAAACCATACCTGTTTTCGTTACTTCAACAGTGGTTATATAATCTTCATACTCGGGTTTAGTGCTGAAAGTAACTGTTTTTTCATCCCAAGAATAGGGATCGCAAGAATAAACGTCAACAAGCACGGGAAGCTTGGGATCCTGCATTACAATACACTTCAAGCTAAGCTTCGCGGACGAAAATTCTTTTTTGTCGACATTTGAAATATCAAACTTAATAAGAGGTATACGGTAGAGACTTGTACTTGAACCCGATTGAGCCTTAAAGTCTATCATTTCAGACTTACCGTAATTTGTGTATGCGTTATTTCCTCCTTCAACATATGTGTCCTCTTTTGTAGCAATATTATGCACCTTAGTCACGCTGTTAAGGAAAGAATCGATTCCGTTATTGGAAGGAACATAAACGTACGGTACCTCTTCCGGAACACCACCGTAAGTTTGCGTATCGGTCTTTGTACCGTGATAAACCTTAAGTCTGGGAGCTTTTTCCGCAGAATTTTCTTTAGAGGCAAATCTTGTATGGAGATTTGTTACAGGCGTATTCTCTACAAGGCACAATGCTATGGTCTTTTCGCCTTTTGCCAATGCCTGTCTCACGTAATCGGTAATAGAGAAGGCAAACACAGTGCCGCCTGCAGACCCAATCTTATCGTTTACTGTGATAAGACCGTATTTTTCAGGCTGGTCATTAAATGTAAGCTCACCCTCGTTCCAGGTTGTAGGAACACCGTACACCTCTATAACACAAAACTCGGGGTTGCCGGCATCTCTTTGTCTGGCAGTAAGTGTAAGCTCAAGGTCGATACAGGTATATTCCGTATCACCTGCCAATGAAGAAATGTCAAATTTGAGATAACCGTAGCGGGTAAGAGAGCCTCCGTTCGTCTTAACGTGTATCTCTGTGTCCGTGCCAAAGTTATTGTTTGCCTGACTGCCTGCACTGTTACTGTTAAGAACATACGTATCCTCAAGCACGGCTACTGTATAATCCTCTTTAGCCGAAACCACAATAACGCAACTTACCAACATTACAAATGCAAGCAAAAAAGTTAAAAGTCTTTTCATAAAAGCCATCCTTTCACATTTATATATGTATATTTTACCACAAAATACACCTTTTTTCAATACGTCAAAAGAACGAAAAAAGAGGAACGATTTTGTATGTATTCCACAAAGAAAAAAATTTATAAAACAGGAAATTTTTCCTTTTTACAAGGCAAACAAAAAAGGGCTGAATTTATTCAGCCCACAAATCATATATTGAAAAGTTTTTTTGCGTTATTTGACAGTATTTCACACATATCGTCAAAGCTTTCTCCGAACAACTCCGAAAGTGTTTCGACCGTATAACGCATAAGTCCGGAATGATTTAATTTTCCTCTCATAGGATGCGGTGCAAGATACGGTGCATCGGTTTCCACAAGCAATCTGTCAAGCGGAATACTTGCGGCAACCTCCTTGACCCGACTTGCGTTTTTGAAGGTCACAACGCCGGAAAAAGATATATACCAGCCTCGTTTTACAAGCTCGCAAGCCATTTCCGCACTTCCGCTATAGCTATGAAAGACTCCCTTGACGTTTTTGAATTTACAAGCCACGTCAAAGCAATCTCCGTGTGCCTCTCTGTCGTGAATTATAACAGGCAAAGCGTATTTTTCGGCAAGTTTCATTTGCTCTTCAAAGAAAAATCTTTGATGTTCTTTATCATAGGGTTCCCAATGATAATCGAATCCGATTTCGCCTATAGCAACGATTTTTTCTTTTTTGAAATCTCTGTGATCTGTCAAAAACTCTTCAAATCGGTCAAGCTCTTCCCTGCCGTAATCACGGCAATCTTCGGGGTGTATGCCCACTGCGGCGTACATTTTTTCGTACTTTTTAGCCATCTCCAGACAAATCTTATTATTTTCGTTATTAGTTCCCACGTTGACGATGTATTCTACGTTATCGGAGAAAAGCTTTGGGAGAAGCGCATCGGCTCCTCCCTCATACTCTTCGACAAAACGCGAATCAAAATAGTGGGCGTGCGAATCAAAAAGCCGGCTCATCTGATTCTTTCTCCAAGGGGTGTTTCGGGATCAAGGAACACAACTCTGACTTCCTCTTCACCCGACGCAAGAATCATACCGTTTGACTCGATTCCGCAAAGTGTTGCGGGTCTGAGATTGACTACAAGTATTATCTTTTTGCCTACAAGTTGCTCGGGCTCATAGAATTTGGCAATTCCGGAGACTACCTGTCTTTGCTCATATCCAAGATCCACCTGAAGCTTGAGAAGCTTCTTTGCTTTGGGAACCTTTTCGCACGCAAGAATTTTTGCACTTCTGAGCTCCACGTTCATAAAGTCCTCAATTCCTATAAGCGCACAGCCTTCGGGCTTTTCCTTCTGTTTGGCTTCAAGCTCTGCCGCTTTCTTTGCCGCCTCTGCTTCCGCGGCAAACTCGGCAAGCTTCTTTTCCTCGTCTATTCTCGCAAAGAGAACCTTTGAATCTTCAAGTATTGTACCAACTTTTATGCCGTCAAAACTCTTGTTATCCTCAAGTTCAGTATAACCGTTGTACTCGCATCCAAGCTCACGAAGAATTTCAGCCGCACTTTCGGGAATAAAAGGCATAAGAAGTATAGCACCTCTGCGGATAGTTTCAAGAAGGTTATAAAGAACCGTTCCGAGTCTTGCCTTCTGTGTTTCATCCTTAGCAAGCGTCCAGGGAGTAGTTTCATCAATATATTTATTCGCTCTGCGAAGCATAGCGAATATTGCCTCAAGGGCATCTGCCACACGGTAGCTGTCCATAAGCTTAATCACCTCGTCGTAAGCTTCAAAGCAAGTAGCTTTAAGCTCTTCGTCGATAGCTTCGGGAGCACTCGGTGCCTGTACGACTTTATCAAAATACTTCTTCTGCATATCGAGAGTACGCTTTACAAGGTTTCCGAGATTATTAACAAGATCTGCGTTAAAGCGGGTGATAACTGCCTCGTGTGTTATAGAGCCGTCATTAGCATAGGGCATCTCGGAAAGTGCGTAATAACGCACACCGTCCACTCCGAAATGTTCTGCGAGGCTATCCGCATAGATAACATTTCCCTTCGATTTGGACATTTTATCAACGCCTGCTATAAACCAAGGATGACCGAAAACCTTTTTAGGCAAAGGAAGGTCAAGAGCCATAAGGAATATAGGCCAATAGATAGTATGGAAACGAAGTATATCCTTACCGATGATATGAACGTCGGCGGGCCAATACTTTTTGAAGTGCTCACTTTGCTCTTCAAAGCTCTTGTCTGGATCATAGCCGAGGGCTGTGATATAGTTGGTAAGCGCATCAAGCCAAACGTACACTACGTGCTTATCGTCAAAATCCACGGGAATTCCCCACTTGAAGGAGGTTCTGGACACGCAAAGATCCTGAAGACCTGCTTTGAGGAAGGTATTTACCATCTCGTTCTTTCTGGATTCGGGCTGAATAAATTCGGGATCGGACTCGATATGCTTGATAAGTCGGTCAACGTACTTGCTCATTTTAAAGAAGTAGGCTTCCTCTTTAGCGTGCTCTACGGGTCTGCCGCAGTCGGGGCATTTTCCGTCGGTTATCTGCGTATCGGTAAAGAAGGACTCGCAGGGAGTGCAGTACCACCCCTCATAGTAATCCTTATAAATATCGCCTTTGTCATAGAATTTCTTGAATATTTTCTGCACTGTGCGCTCGTGATAATCATCGGTTGTACGGATAAAATAATCGTAGGTGGTATTCATTTTATCCCACACGCCCTTTATCTCGCCCGCAACTCCGTCAACGTACTGTTTTGGGGTGATACCCACTTCATTGGCAAGATTTTCTATTTTTTGTCCGTGTTCATCTGTACCGGTACACAAAAACACGTCAAAACCTCTGGCACGCTTGTATCTTGCGTATGCATCAGCCATAATTATTTCATAAGTATTGCCGAAATGAGGCTTTCTTGACGCGTAAGCGATTGCCGTTGTCATATAAAACTTCTTGTTGTTTTCCATGTTTATATCATCCTTTCGGGTTTGATTATACATTTTACACTATAGTATACCACATTTAGGAAAATTTTGCAAGTATAAAACAAAAGTTTAGAAAAAATAAGTTGCAAAAGTTTATTTAAGTGCTTTTATGGAAAAACTCTCTTTAAAGACAACAAAGGGAGTAATTATTTTGAAAAAAATTTTTTTATCCAAAGGCTTAAAATCAGCAACCATTTTTCTTATCGGTTGGTGTGGATATTATCTTATTGAGCTGGCATTCAGAGGATATTCGCACTGGACTATGGGGCTGTGCGGCGGAATTTGTTTTTTACAAATGTATTTCATAAACTGCCGTTACCAACATTTTCCGTTAATTTTCAGAGCTTTGATATGCACGCTTTTCATAACATTTGTCGAATTTATCGCCGGCTGTTTATTGAATCTGTGGCTTGGGTTGGAAATTTGGGATTATTCGGAGCTTCCCTACAACGTTTTGGGTCAGATTTCTCTCACCTTCTCGTGTTTATGGTTTTATCTCAGCCTTGTACTTTGCATATTAATTTCCTTGTTCAACAAACTTACCAGCCGTAAAAAGTTTTAAAAAACGAAAAGGAACACAAGGTTCCTTTTCGTTTTATCTTTTTATTCGCATAAGCACTCCGAGCCCCATTTTAAGATGATCCACAAGAGCATCTATATCCGATTCTTCAATCTGCTCGGAAAGGCTGACACGCAACGAACAATCTGCATCACTTGCCGAAAGACCGAATGCCGTCAATGAACGGCTGGGCGTATTCGCGTGTGAAGAACATGCCGATCCGCTGGAAACATATATTCCCTCGCTTGAAAGATAATGGAGCATTGTTTCACTCTTTATGTTTGGAAGTGTAAAGTTTATTATATGCGGTGCAACTTTTCCAAGAGGCGTATTAAGTCTTACGTCAAGTGCAGAAAGCTTAAGCAACGCATACTCTCTCACCGATGACATTCGGGATATATTCCCTTCTAAGTTTATCAGTGCTTCTTTTACCGCCGCTCCGCACCCGGAAATACCGATTACGTTTTCTGTTCCTGATCTGAAACCGCTTTCCTGACCTCCGCCGTATACTATAGGGGACATTTTTCTCTGCTTGAGAATATCGGGATTAATATAGAGTGCACCGACGCCTTTGGGACCGTGAACTTTATGAGAACTTATACTTACAAGGTCTGCCTTTATATTCGACGGTGTGAATTTGACTTTCATAAAGCCTTGAACCGCATCACAATGAGTTACCGCCTCGGGACATACGGCTTTCGCCATAGAAAAGGCTTTTCCCACGTCATACAAAGCCCCCGTTTCGTTGTTTACCATCATCATAGTAACCAATGCCACGTTTTTATCAAGCTCTTTTTCAAACGCCGTCATATCAAGCACGCCGCCACGGGTAGGAATTCTGACCACTTTGAAGCCTTCTTCTTCAAGTTTACTCAAAAGGTTATCAACCGATGGGTGCTCTGAATCTGTAGTTATTATTTTATTTGCCACTCGTCTGCTCTTAGCGAACAGGCTTCCTCTTATTGCAAGATTATTTGCCTCTGTTCCGCTTGCTGTAAAAACAAGCTGACCGGGCTTTAACATTCTGACACCCAACGCCATCCCGAGAATATTTCTTGCCTCGTCTACAAGTTTTTGTGCCGCCAATCCTGAAGAGTGGAGCGAGGAGGGATTTCCATACACGCACATCGCCTCTGTCATCGCCTTCACTGCACTGTCACACAACGGTGTAGTTGCACTGTTATCAAGATATATTTCTCTCATTCGTCTTTTATTATTTGAACTCAAACATCTCTATCATCTTGTTTACGTCATCAAGATGTTTTTCATAGGTTCTGGGTCTTGACGTATAGGTGAATATATAGATATTTCCGTTACCTTCAAAGGGCAGGAACACCTGTTTAACCATATAACTTACGCCCACAACTTCGTAGGTATATTCAACAGAAAATGCATCGTATTTGCCCATTTTTGCATTTTCGTCAATCTTTTCATCCAACACTTTATAATTCTCGGGGCTCTCTGCCTTAAAGCTTTCCCAGTAGGATTTTCCGTCGTTAACGGTTTCATCCATAACCTTTGTTGTAATAGTCACGTTTGACATATCGGTATCCGAGTAATAAGCTTTGGGGTTATAAGATCTTCTGTTTACGGTCCAGGTATCGGGAACGTAAAATCTGAATTCATACTTATCGTTGGACGCTATCTGATAGCCCTCAGGAGCATCTTTTTTGGTGTCCATAAAGGTATCTTTCTTAATATCAACATCATCTCTGAACTTAAATTCGCCGATTATAAGGTCAAGGTCGGAGGTATAGTCTTTATAATACTCCTTGGGAGCGGCGTACGTGATTGTTACAAGATTTGCATCTTTCTTTATCAAATATATTTTAAATCTGTATACTACAGTCTTCTCCTTGCTTTCCTTCACCTTACCGTCAAACACAAGATAATATGCCTCGTGATTATCCACGGTTGCTGTAGTAGGCTCGATAACCGATTCGTAGCCGTCCATTTTTGCGTAGCTCTTCTTGGCTTTTGCCGCAAATTCTTCGAGGGTATAGTTTTCAGCTTCTATTGTGGAAGCAGTTACCAGCACTTTTTTTTCAAGCGAAGCATATGCACCTGCTATTCCGCTTGACAAGTTACTGCTCCAACTTTTGGGAGCATATAGA
>JAFTLM010000113.1 GCA_017455945.1 Clostridia bacterium
AACGATGAAGAGCATAATTGAAGAACTGTGGCGTGGGAACATTGACCCGCAAAATGAGCGAGCGCTCAATACGGCAGAGATGAGGCAATTGGTTGAATACATTGCACGGCATCACGAAGACTTACTGAAGACTATGAGCGACGAGCAAAAAGAGATATTTGAAAAGCTTGGCAACTGTCAGCGCGAGTATGCAGGTTTTGCGGAAGAAGCGATATTTGCCTATGCTTTCAGGCTTGGGGCGCGGATTATTGCCGAAGCCTTACTTCCGCCGATTGATAAGGATTGCGAATAGGCTCTATGGGTGAATAAATCGCCAGGCATCTCTCCTACAAGGGGGGCGCGAAACACAACTCCCTTGTAGTAGCATCTATGGGGTGAACACTTCGTTCACTCCATTTTGTGCTTGGAGACCCCCTAACGAAACGCGAGACCGTCCCTTCCCCTTTGCACTTGGAGACCCCGTCGTGTTTCACGACTGGGTCTATCTGCGTTGAAAAATACAATTTAGCGCACTGTAAAACCGAGGCTGAATTGCAAAAAGCTTGCACAGAATGAGTTTTTTTAGTCCGAAATTTACAGATTTTTATTTTTCAGTCTCCGAACGATGTCTTACAAAGCCTTTATTTATATGGTTTTGTCAAGGGTGCAACAAATGACTGTGTCTTCGGATATATGGTAGGCGCTGTTTTTCAGCCCGATTTCCGCCCGTTTGAGGGCGGTTCTTTTTTGTGGCAGAAGTTGCTCGGTCGTGAGGGGTATTGGCGGTTGTGGAGGGTTTTGGAGGGGTGTGTGTGCCTCAGCCGTCAGACACCTCGATTTCAAACAGAGCCTGCTCTGCGGTAATCTCTCCAATGGCATAGCGATTCTTAGCTTGCGTTGCTTTCTCCAACCATTGGTCATACTCCTGCATCGTCAATCCATGAGCCAATGTGTTCAATGAGTTACAGGAACGCTCAAACCGCTTATCTCACCGAAACCAAAGAGGTTTTGGACAACATCTACGATGTAATTCACGAGTTGGCGCGAGGAGGTGACGGACACTGGCAGTCATCATAAAAATTAAATACAAGGACAGAAAAGACCACCACCCCTCGGTAATGCGCGCGGTGATTGACTACTGTTTGCAACCGCACAAGACCGAGACCGAGGAAAATCTTTTCGCCACCTCGGGTCAGCATTGCGCTCCCGATTTTGCCTACAAAGAGTTCATGACAAACAAGGCTGTGTGGCACAAAACAGACGGTCTTTGCTTCCGCCATTACATTCAGTCCTTCCACCCGAGCGAGAATATCTCGCCCGATGAAGCTAACAAAATCGGGCTTGAGTTTGCACAAAAGGCGTGGGCGGGCTACGGCGTTTTGGTGTCAACCCACGTGGACCGAGAGCACATTCACAATCACTTTGTCATCGACACGGTGAACGTGGAAAGCGGCCGCAAGCTCCACGAAAACCGCAATAATATTGAGAATTTGCGTTTGATAAACGACGGAATTTGCCAATCTCACGGGTTGTCTGTTCTGCCCTCTTACGCCAAAAAAGGCGGGGCAAAATCAATTTCGTCGCGTGAATACCGTGCGGGAATAAAGCGAGACAGCTGGAAATTCCGTCTCCGCGCGGCAATAAATACCGCAATGGAAGTCAGCTTTACAAAGGCGGAATTTATTGCGGTTATGGAATCTCTCGGCTACGGTGTTCGCTGGCAGGACAACCGCAAAAACATCACGTACACCTGTTTTCGCGAGCCTCAATACAAAAACGGAGCTTACCGAAAATGCAACGACGACAAGCTCGCGGACGAAAAATACCTAAAGGAGAATATGGAAAATGAATTCAGAATACGACAAGAAATTCTCGCTGGACGAGATTACGGAAATGAACCGACCGATAGTCAAAACGGTGCGGATTCCCGAGGACGAATGGGAAGAAATAATCTACACCCTGGAGCAGATGCAGACTTTGACCGACGGAATATGTCGGGAGAAGAAAGCAATGGAATCGGCGGCGAAGGAGCTCAGGGAAACGGCGAAAAGTTCGCTTTCGAGGCTGACAGAAACCTACGACAGACTGGTTGGGAAAGCAAGCGAGAAGGCTGCTTCAAGAATAGAACGGCAAAGGATTATGGACGACCTTTTATGGGGGCTTCGGTTGGCGCTCATGGCAATACCCATGGTTCTGGTCTTGGGCTTGGCGGCTTATATGGGTTGGTTCCGCTGATTGACAATGACGGGAAGAAGACACCCGAGGAAATTGAAGCCGAGGAACGCGCAAGGATTGCCGCCTCCAATGCGGGCGCAATTATCGGCGCGGGAATACTTATCGCCGAGGCGTTGACAGACCAAGATGACCCCGACGAAGACGACGGATTCACAATTAAAATGTAAAGGAGAATGAATGAGAGAAAACAAAAACATATTTAAGAATTACCCCGATGCTATGAGCCTCTCCCAGGTTGCCGAGTGCCTTGGCATCAGCAAAAAACTCGCCTCGCGCCTCATCAGAAGCGGAGAGATAAACTCCGTAAAAATTGGGCGCGAATACCGAATCGCAAAATCGGTGCTAATTAAATACATTGCAAAGCCCCGCGAAAAAATTTGTGTTGAAAGTGTTACTTCGAACCCAAAGGGCTGGACTTCCGAAGAAAAGTGTGGTATGTTGTGTGGTAACGAAAGGAGACAAACGATATGACAAAACACGAAAAAGGTATTTCGGGCAGCGTTCAGGCAAAGAACGGAAAGCTCTACTTTGTGGCAAGCTTCAAAGACCCGATAACACAAAAACGCAAGGTGAAATGGAAAACCCTCGGGCTATCCGAGGGTGCTCCAAAGGCGGTGGTCGACAAGGCAAAACGCGACGCTCAATCCAAATTCGAGGACGAGTACAAGCGTTACCTTGACGGCTACGACGACCCGCGAAAATATCCACTCGTTGACTTTCTCAACGAGTGGCTTGACACCGCCCACGTTCACAAAATCCAACAGTCGACCTACAACAGCTACAAGGGGCTGATAAAGAAAATTGAAAGGTTCTTCGGCAAAAAAGTCACCCTTGCCGATTGCCGACCAAAGGTGATTCACAAATTTTACGACAGTCTCAGAGCAGAGGGCGACCGAGAGCAGACAATACTCCACTATCACAATTTGCTCCACAAAGCCTTTGAATACGCAATCAAGCAAGAGATAGTCGATACCAACCCCATGAACCGAGTTGAACGCCCACAGCCCAAGCATTTTGTGGGCACTTCATACTCGGTGGACGAGGTGCGGACGCTGATTGCCCTTGCAGAGGACGACGAGCTCTACATTCCCATAGTCTTCGCGGTCTATTGCGGAATGAGACGGAGCGAGGCTCTCGGCGTGTCGTGGAAAAACGTGGACTTTGAAAAGGATATTATTCACGTCTGCCAAAAGGTGATTGAGGTCAGCGAGAACGGCAAAACCAAGCGAATTATAAGCGGAGAGATGAAAACCGAGTCGTCGCGCCGTAGCTTCTATATGGTGCCCGAGCTTAAAGAAATTCTGCTTAGGCACAAAGAAAAACAGGAGCGATACCGAAAGCAGTTCGGCCGCTCCTACTCAAAAGAATATCTTGATATGGTCTGCGTCAATCCCCTGGGAGAGCTGACAAAGCCAAGCTACGTGACCTCGCACTTTCCCGAGCTTCTCAAAAAGTACGGACTGCGTGACATTCGCTTCCACGACCTGCGGCACACCTGCGCTTCGCTTCTGCTGTCAATGGACGTGAATATGAAAGTCATTCAGAAATATCTCGGTCACAGCAATATGAGCACCACCGCCGACATCTATTCGCACCTTGACGTAAAAGCCACGGGCGAGGCGGGAATGAAGCTCGGCAAACTGCTGTCGGAGGGCTAAACGATGATGATACAAGACGGCGAAATATCGCTTGAACAGCTATACAAAATGCTCCACGTCAGCAAACGGAAGGCGGCGTGGATGCTTCAAAACGGAATAATCCCGTGTCGGATGAGGAACACCAAAACTCACCGTTACGCCGTGCGGATTGAGGACGTTGAGGCATACCTCAAAAAGACAAGCAAAGAACGGCGAAAGGAAATCCCCGTGGGCGAATTCAACGTCAAGCCCACAAAAATGGCGGTATCGGCGGAAAAAGCTCCGTGCGATACCGTCGCCCTCACGGGCGGTTACATCTCCCCCGAGGGCAACGAGCTCCGAGCTTTCAAAGCATACGTAAAAACAAGGCTGCACTACGCCAACGATGCCCTCACAATCCCCCAAGCCGCCTCGGTAATCGGCTACTCGGAAGGAATGGTGCTTGACCACATTGAGAAAAAGCACCTTGAAGCCGTCAAAATCAGCGGCAAATACATAATCGCCAAGCCCTGGCTCGTCGATTTCCTCGCCGGCGACACCGCCTTCGAAATCGTCAATAAATCAAATTGGCATATAAATACGATACTCAAATTCAAGAAGAATCGATAAAAACAGCCCTACCGTTCTCTCTGCATTCTTAGCGGAGAAATAGGCGGCGGAAGTACCGAGGCATTGATTTGCCTCGGTATTTCTGTTTCTGTGTGCTTATGACGCGATGGAATCGGATGTTCTTACGGTATGCTGTTCTCTGAATCCTACGGTGAACACGATGTCGATATTGTTGCCATCGGTGCGTGACCACTTTTCCTTTTTCTCGTAGACGTAAATCTTGGACACGAATGCGTGTACGATCTCGGGAGTCAGCTCCTGAATGTCAATGAATCTGTTGGCATTGGCAATGAACTCGTTTATTGAATTTCGTTCACTTCCATAGCTCGCTTCAGCTTCTTCAAGCTCAGCGAGCTTTTTTGTTAATGCCGATTGCTCTGTTTCATAGTTTTGTGCCATCTTGTCGTAATGTTCATCCGTAATACGTCCGCTGACGTTGTCCTCTGATAACATTTGTCAAGGGAAAGAATTAAATGTTTACATATTTTTCACAAAAGCGATCTGATATTTATTGATTTGAATCGTTTTTTAATTATTACAAGGGCGGCAAGCTACAATGTAGCCTACCGCCCTGCTTTGTTTTAATCCTTTGCGTACTATACACATCTCGGATTTACAGAATTATTCACTTTTCGCCTTTTCTTTTTTTGATAATGGCGTATACAAGGAATGCAATTTCACCGGAAATAGCGATACAACCGATTATAATTGCCACTATAACTAACCCGTCAGCGCCTTTATCTATGACCGCTCCGTCTTTACCGTCGATGCCATCCTTACCGTCCGCACCTGCGGCACCGGTGTCGCCCTTGTCGCCCTTATCACCTTTTTCTCCAGTAGCTTTTACTCCGAGAGAAATCCAAGTTGTGCCATTATCATAAGAAACTTCCCATTCGTTTGTTTCAAGATTGATGCGAAGCTGAGGCGTGATACCGTCTTTTCCATCCTTGCCGTCTTTTCCGTTATTACCGCTGGAACCGTTTCTTCCATCCTCACCATCCGCGCCATCTGCTCCTTGAACATTTCCAAGTGAAGTCCAAGTAGCACCATTATCGTAAGAAACTTTCAACTCACCGTTTTCAATCTTGAAAGTGGGGGTTTTGCCGTTTTCTCCGCTATCACCTTTGTCACCTTGAACACCTTGTTCACCCTGTGCACCGTTGGTTACGGTAAAGGTTGTAGTAGTTCCGTCGGTAAAGGTAATCGTATAAGTATCTACAAGACCTTCCGTGCCGGTCTTTGCAATAGAAGCAATACCGTTACCCGTGTCACCCTTGACGCCTTGTGCTGCTTGGTTGGTGTTTACACCGTCAACGTACCAATAGCCGCCCTGAATTGTGATAACAGGAGTATGACCATCAGCGCCGGGATTCCCTTGAATACCCTGAATACCTTGTGCACCGTTGGTTACGGTGAAGGTGGTGGAGGTTCCATCGGTAAAGGTAATTGTATAGGTATCTACAAGACCTTCCGTGCCGGTCTTTGCAATAGAAGCAATACCGTTACCCGTGTCACCCTTGACGCCTTGTGCTGCTTGGTTGGTGTTTACACCATCAACGTACCAATAGCCGCCCTGAATTGTGATAACAGGAGTATGACCATCAGCGCCGGGATTACCTTGAATACCCTGAATACCTTGCGCGCCATTGGTTACGGTGAAATCGTAGGTCGTACCATCGTCATAGGTAATTCTGTATGTATCTATAAGACCTTCGGTGCTGATTTTTTCAATGCTAATAATTAGCTTGCCTGCGGGTACGTCATCTATACTTTTTACCACAAGAGTTCTCGCTTCGGCAAGCTTGGTTTCATTCTTTATCGCCATAGAACCGGCTTCATTTGTATAAACATAATTTTCTGCCAAAAG
>JAFTLM010000114.1 GCA_017455945.1 Clostridia bacterium
CCTTTTCGGTCTTCTGACCCGTGATCGCAGGGATCGCAAGACAGTTGAGATAGAACTCCTCGTAAACCTTGAGCATCTGCAAGGTCTCCTCCCTTGCCTCCGCCTCGGTCTCGTGCATAGTGTGTCCCTCCTGCCACAAGAACTCACTTGTGCGGAGGAAGGGGCGTGTAGTCTTTTCCCAACGAACCACGTTTACCCACTGGTTATAAAGCTTGGGAAGGTCGCGGTAAGACTGGATTATATCCTTGAAGTGGTCGCAGAAAAGCGTCTCGGAGGTAGGTCTTACGATAAGTCTCTCGGAAAGAGTGTTCTGACCGCCTATCGTAACCACCGCACACTCGGGTGCAAAGCCCTCCACGTGGTCCTTTTCCTTCTGGAGCAGGCTTTCGGGAATAAACAGGGGCATATACACGTTTTCGTGTCCGAGAGCCTTGAATCTCTTATCAAGCTCTTTCTGTATATTCTCCCAGATAGCGTAACCGTAGGGGCGGATTATCATACAGCCCTTTACGCCCGAATAGTCGGCAAGCTCCGCTTTTTTTACAACGTCCGTGTACCATTGAGCAAAATCAACGTCCATAGACGTTATCTGTTCAACCATTTTCTTGTCGTTAGCCATTTTCTATATCCTTTCAATGTATATGTTACAGAATTTTTGCAGATATATTATATTATAAATCAAATCACACCGATTGTCAAGAGTTGGCGGTAAATTTGCAGAAGAAAGGGCAAAAAAATGAAGAAAAACATATGCGGAATTTTAATAGACGATTCAGACAGGAGAACGCTTATACACGAAATTGAACAAAGGCTCAAAGAGCAACGCCGCACGGTAATATATACTCCGAACCCCATAATGGCTCAGAACGCAAAAAAAGACGAATATTTTATGAAGATTCTCAACAGCTCGGACTACAACGTCCCCGACGGAAACGGCATAATTCTGGCATCCAGGCTTCTGAACACACCCATACCAAAACGCATTTGCGGCATTGAACTTGCCGAGGACCTGCTGAAGATTGCCGCACAAAAACAATACAGAATTTTTTTATACGGAGGACGCGAAGGCGTAGCGGCTCTGGCGGCAAAAAAGCTTTCGGTGCGATATCCCAACCTGAAAATATGCGGCGTTGCCAACGGTTTTATAAACGACAGCGTTGCCTTTGAACGAATCAAACGAAGCTCACCCGACGCAGTTTACGTCTGTCTGGGTTCTCCGAAACAAGAAAAGTGGATTTACGAAAACGCTCCGCGGCTTCGGCACACAAAGCTTTTTATGGGACTTGGCGGCTCTCTTGACGTATGGTCGGAAAGTGTGGCAAGGGCACCCGCCAAAATCAGAAGCCTGGGCTTTGAGTGGCTGTGGAGAATGGCTGTAGCCCCCAAAAGGCTTAAAGATTTACCCAAATTGGTGACTTTCGGGGCTTCAACCTTGCTAAAAAGCCTGTCGAATGTAGGCATAATGCACAGATAAAGCCTTAAAAAAAGGGTCAAAAATTGTCAAAGCTACAAAATTGATAAAATTTTCTCAAAGCCCTTGTATATTTTACCAAAATGCGATAAAATATATACGAATGGGTTAATCGCCTAATTACTATATTTTATTTAATCGGAGGAATTTACTATGTCAGTAAAAGTTGCCATTAACGGTTTCGGTCGTATCGGCCGTTTCGCATTCAGACAGATGTTCGGTGCAGAGGGATATGAAATCGTAGCTATCAATGATTTGACAGATCCCGCAATGCTCGCTCACCTTCTCAAGTACG
>JAFTLM010000115.1 GCA_017455945.1 Clostridia bacterium
CACCTTGATTTCCATACAAGCCCCGATATTCCCGATATTGGTGAGCAGTTTGACAAAGAGGAATTTACAAGAACACTCAAAGAAGCTAAGGTTGACCTTGTAAATGTATTCGGTAAGTGCCATCACGGTTATACGTATTATCCCTCAAAGGTTGCTACAATGCACCCCGGACTTAAGTTCAATCTTCTCAAAGAGCAGATTGAAGCCATTCACGCCGCCGGCGCAAAAGCTCCCATTTATCTTACGGTGGGATGGAGCAAAAAGGATGCCGACGAGCATCCCGAATGGCACTATATAGATTTTGCCACAAAGAAACCGCTTTATTACGGTTCTATTCCTTCAGATGACCTTGACGAAGCAATTAAGGATTGCTCTTGGACAACTCTTTGTCCCTCAGGTCCTTATCTTGAACACCTTAAAGCACTTACGCATGAAGTTTGTCAGGAATTTGCTCCCGTCGACGGTATTTTTTACGATATATTCCTTATGAAGGACGCCTGTGTTTGCGAGGCGTGCAAAAAAGGAATGATAGAAATGGGGCTTAATCCCGAGGTCCTTTCTGACGCTCAGAAATACTACAGAATAAAGCGTATTGAGGATATGAAAATACTTTCGGGTATAGTACATAGCTACAATCCCGAAGCTACTGTATTCTACAACAGCGGCGGTGCCGATATGAACCGACCCGAGTATCACCCCTATTCTACCCACTATGAGCTTGAAGACCTTCCCACCGCTTGGGCAGGCTACGACATTATGCCTATCCGCGCAAAGTTCTTTGAAAAGTACGGAAAGTTCCTTTTCGGCATGACCGGTAAGTTCCATCACAACTGGGGCGAATTTGGTGGTTTTAAAAACAAGGATGCCCTTAAATATGAGGTTGCCGATATGATGAGCGTTGGCGCGTCAATGGGCATAGGCGACCATCTCCACCCATCCGGAAAGATTGACGAAAGTACTTATGCCGAGATAGGTTATGCCTTTGATTACATTTCTCAAATTGAGCAGTACGGAGAGGGAACAAAGCCTTATACCGACCTTGCTATTTGGCTTCGTCACCAGAAGGATTCCGATTTCGGTGCGTCAAAGCTGCTGCATATAGCACATCTTGAGTATGACGTTATCGACTCGGGCGAAAACCTTTCCAAGTATAAATGCGTAATTCTTCCCGATGCGGTAAAGCTTACCGATGCGGATAAAAAAGCACTTGTTGAGTATACTCAAAACGGCGGCAAGATAATTGCAAGCTACGACAGCGTTTTCGATGAGCTTGGAATTGAAAAGATAGAGCCCTCACCATATGATAAGGACTATATCTGTTGCCAGCTCGAGGATAACGTAACACCGTTCCTTTCCTATTCAAGTGCATACAAGGTAAAGACAGACGGAGAGGTTTACGCCGACGTTTATGAGCCTTACTTTAACCGTACATGGCGTCATTTCTGCGGTCATAAAAACACACCCTTCAAGACAGAAAAGGCAGATTATCCCGCCCTTGTGAAGAAAGGGAACGTGGTTTATTTTGCTCACCCTGTGTTCCAGGCGTATAATCAGTCGGGTAACTATGTGCTTCAGAAATACATAATGAAGGGAATAGACCTTGTCTATGACAGAGGTATCAAGGTGGAAAACCTGCCCTCTTGCGGACGAGTACGTCTGAGAAAGAGCGAAAACGCAAACTTCTTTGCACTTCACGTTCTTTACGCTCCTCCCATAAACAGAGGAAACGTATGCTTGCTTGAGGATTTCCCCGTGCTTCATGACGTTAAGATAACTTTAAAGGTTGACGAAAAAATCAAAGAAGTTGTAATGGAGCCCGATGGAGAAAAGCTTGACTTCGTTCAGAACGGTGACGAGGTGACGTTTACTCTTAAGCCCTTCAGCATCCATAAGCTGGTCGCTCTTAAATGGTGATTTTATGAGTAAAGTTAAAAAAATAGCCGAATGGACTGTGATAGCTCTGTTTGGTGTTATCGTGGTGGCGTTTCTTTCGATTTTTACATACCGTGCCGTTGTAAGCTCCGATTGGTATATAGAGGGGCAAACCGAAAAAGCGTATAAACAAATGGTTGAAAAGGTTAATGACCACGATAATATAAAACACATACAAACCAACATTTCGGAAGTCGAAGGCATCATATTTGATGCACCCAAGGAGCTTTTTGACGATATTTCCTGCAAAAGCTTCAAATACGTAACCGATCCGGAAGAGCGTCACAGAATTTTCAGGGGCGACTTTGTAACAGTGTTCTATCTTGACGGAACCTATACAAGCTTTTCTATACTCGACAAAGAGGTGTATTGGCAAACCGATTTGAAAATAGAGTGTCCCTCGCTTATTGATTTGATCTATAATTAACTTGTTAAAAAGGCAGAAGTAAAACTTCTGCCTTTTGGTGTTATAATTTGATTTCGCGTTTCCGATCAAGGAAAATCCGTTCTCCGTATGCCTTGTTGTGCTTGATCGTATTGTGGATTTTTCGAGCTTTTTGTGTGCAAAATGCACATAAAATTGCTGCTTTTTTGATGGCGTTGTGCATTTTTTACAAAAAACAGACCTGCGTTTCTCTGTTTTGACGGCAAAAAAGTGCTGAAAAACACTTGAAAAATCTGTATTTATGGTATATAATTAATATAATCGGCAAGGTGAACAAAAACAGAAAAATATTTTGGAATTCTTTGTGGATAAAATCTAACAGAAAGGCTGTCTTGCTGTAATAACGGCGAGATGGACAGGTACACACCCATGGCAAAGTTTGATACAAAATCAATCATAAATTTGGCACTGCTCGGACAAGGCGGAAGCGGAAAAACGTCGCTTGCAGAGGCTTTGATCTATATTACAGGAGGCTCCGACAGACTCGGTAAAGTTGCTGACGGAAATACCGTTTGTGACTACGATGCAGAGGAAATCAAGAGAGGCTTTACTCTTTCTGCTTCTGTTGTTCCCGTTGAGTGGAAGAATATTAAGATAAATATTATAGATACCCCCGGTTATCTTGATTTCGTGGGCGAGGCTAACCAGGCACTCAGAGTTGCCGGAAGTGCGGTTATTACCGTTGACGCAAAGGCTGGCGTTGAGGTTGGTACAGAGCTCGCTTGGAACAGCGCTACTGCATACGGAGTTCCCAAGGTTTTCTTCGTAAACAAGTGCGACGATAATGAAGCTAACTTCGACCGCGTGTTCAAGGAACTTGACTATAAGTTCGGCAGAACTGTATGCCCCGTTTTCGTTCCCGTTGAGTACGGTAAAGACGTTACAATGCTTGACCTTGTAGCGATGAAAGCGTATAAGTATGACTCTTGCGGTAAGCGTTGGGAAATTCCTATGGAAGCTCGCTTCGAGGAAGTTGTTGCACAGTATAAGGAAGCTCTTAACGAGGCTCTTGCGGGAACCAGTGACGAGCTTATGGAAAAGTACTTTAACGGCGAAGAAATTACCAAGGAAGAGGCTGTTGAAGCACTCCACCAGGGAATTATCGACGGTACTATTACACCCGTTTACTGCGGTTCGGCTACAAACGTTTGGGGCGTTATCGCAATGCTTGACGCAATTTCCGAGTCCTTCCCCAGATTTACAGCAAAGAAAAACGAGAAGCTTGATGACGGTACACTTCTTCCCATCGAGGTTGATGGCGATCCTTCCGTATTCGTATTTAAGACGGTTGCCGACCAGTTCGTAGGAAAGATGTCTTTCTTCAAGTGTATGAGCGGTACACTCAAGCGCGACGCGGTTCTTAAGAATAACCGTAGCGGTGTAGCAGAAAAATTTGCTCACATCTATACCGTTAAGGGCAAGAATCAGGTCGAAGTAGACGAGCTTGCTTGCGGCGATATCGGTATGGTTGCAAAGCTTTCGGATACAGATACCAACGATACGCTTTCTGTAGACGGAACCCGTGCATATCTTCCCATCAAGTATCCCAAGCCTTATTACACCCAGGCAATGGCTCCTGCGGCAAAGGGCGACGAGGGTAAGATTTCCCAGGGTATCGCAAAGCTTCTTGAGGAAGACCTTACAATCAACTACGAGAACAACGCAGAAACCAAGCAGATGCTTATTTCGGGTCTTGGTGATATGCACCTTGCTAATCTTGTTGCAAAGCTCAAAGCACGTTTCGGCGTTTCTGTAAACCTTAGCGAGCCTAAGCTTGCTTACCGTGAAAAGATAACCAAAAAGGTTCAGGTTGAAGGAAAGCACAAGAAACAGTCGGGCGGTAGCGGTCAGTACGGACACGTAAAGATTACCTTCTCTCCCGGCGAGGCTGAGGGACTTACGTTTACAGAATCTGTAGTTGGCGGAGCGGTTCCCAAGAATTACTTCCCGGCAGTTGAAAAGGGACTTCAGGAGGCTATGACGAAGGGTGTTGCGGGATTCCCCGTAATACATCTTGCAGCAGACCTCTTTGATGGTTCTTACCACGATGTAGACTCTAATGAAATCTCCTTCAAGCTTGCGGCAAACCTTGCTTATAAGGAGTGCTTGAAGCAGGCGGCTCCCGTGCTCCTTGAGCCTGTGGGCGACCTTACCGTAACTATCCCCGATGACCTTGTGGGCGATATTATGGGTGACCTTAATAAGCGCCGCGGAAGCGTAATGGGCATGGATACTGCCGAAATGCAGGGCTATACCACCATTAATGCGATTGCACCTAAGGCAGAGCTTACAGAGTATCCCATCGTCCTTCGTGCAATGACCCAGGGACGCGGAAGCTTCGATTTCGAGGTTACAGGTTACGAAGTAGTTCCCGGCAATATCGCGGCAAAGATAGTTGAAGACTATAAGAAGTCGCAGGAAGGCTAATCTGAATTATTATAAATGAGCTGAGTTTACTCAGCTCATTTTTTTATTTTTATTACGTATTGTGACAAATTTTTCATTGCTTGTGTGATACAATCAATAAAAAAGAGGGAAGTGAGAAAATGATAAATAAAGAATGTTTAAGTTATAGCCTTGAGAACAACGTTTTGGAAATAAAACTTGACGGC
>JAFTLM010000116.1 GCA_017455945.1 Clostridia bacterium
AATTATGTGTTCTACCATTCTCAAATCAATAAGATTGCAAGCCCGTTCCATTTCCACAGTGAAACTGAGATCATCGGCGGAGGGAGAAACAAATCCTCCGGGATGATTGTGGGCAAATATTATTGCCGCCGCATTTTCTTCTACAGCACGTTTGAATATAAACTTTTTGTCCACTCCCAGCTGCCATTCGCTTCCAATGTCAACCTTTACGCAGGATATCATATTCAGCTTTTTGTCAAGCAGAAACACGTACAGTTCTTCCTTTTCAGCGGTGCTGAAAAGAATTTTGGCATATTCCTTGACATAGCTGTATTTGCTCATATTAACACGCTTTTTCGGAGGTGCTTTAGGACGTTTCATTATGAAGCCTATAAGCTTGAGCATAAAGGCACCGTATATTCCCATCCCGTTTATTTTGCAAATTTCGGAAAAATCCATGTCGAACACGCCAATCAAGGAGCCTGCTTTGTTTATTAACTCGTGGGCGATTTCGTTTGTGTTGCGTCGGGGAATACAGTATCCTAAAAGCAATTCAAGAGCCTCGTGTTCTTCAAGACACTCCATTCCAAAATCGAGAGCCTTGCTTCGCAGTCTTTCTCTGTGACCTTTGTGTAACATATCGTCCTCCTGTAAAATTAAAATAAAATGTGCATTTTAAGTATATCACAATATAAGACTGTAGTCAATACCCATCAAAGAATTAAACGGTATGGTACAATAAAACGGAGGTAATTGTGGATTGAAGTGCTTTTTCTATTGACAATTCCTTGTAAAAGTGATAAAATCTAACCGTAGATTTATTTCTGTGGGAGGCTGCAATGGGAAAATACGGAGAGAAAGCCAAAGCTTTATTTACCGAGGGATATAACTGTGCACAGGCGGTGTTTGGTGCGTTTTCGGATGTTACCGGCATAGATTTTGAAACTTCAATGAGGCTTGCGTCGGGCTTTGGCGGCGGGATGGGCAGAATGAGAGAGGTCTGCGGTGCGGTAAGCGGAATGTTTATGGTGCTTGACGCTGTTGAAGGATATACGTCTCCCACCGACAACGAGGCTAAAAAAGTACTTTACGCCAAGGTGCAAAAATTGGCGGAAGTCTTTAAAAGCGAGAACGGTTCTATTGTTTGCCGTGAATTGCTTGGCGGAGTGCCGTCAACCGCCCCCACGCCTACCGAACGTACAACCGAGTTTTATAAAAAGCGTCCTTGCGTTCAGCTTGTTGAAATGGCTGCCGACATTGTTGCCGAGCATCTGGAGGTGAATTGATATGTTTAGTCCAAACACGCTCAGATTTCTTGCCGAAAACAGAGGAATGAACAGCCGCGAGTGGTTTGAAGCCCACCGAGGTGAATATGAGGAATATTTGCAAAAACCGCTCAGAGAACTTGCCGAAGAACTTGCACCTACGGTGGCAAAACTCGACAGTCAGATCGTTGTGACACCGATAAGCAAGTCTTTGTCGCGTATATGGTGCGACGTGCGTTTTTCCAAAGGAATGCTTTACAGAGAGTCGCAATGGATCTCTTTTAAACGAGACAAAAGGGAGTTTGTACAGTACCCGGAGTTTTTTATGGTGTTTACACCGAAAGAGTTTTTCTACGGCTGCGGATATTACCAAGCTTCCGCAGAAGCAATGCAGTCTGCTCGCAGACTAATTTTGCAAGGACACGAAAGCTTTGTAAAAGCCAAAACGGCGATAGACAGTCAAAACCGATTCGTTGATACGGGAGATCTTTATAAACGCTCGAAATACCCCTCTGAAAGCGAAGAACTGCGAATGTGGCTTGACAGAAAGAATTTTTGCTTTATGAGACGACCCGATATCAAGGAGCTTTTCGCCTCCGATCTTGCCGACGTCTTGAAAAAAGATTTTGAAATGCTGAAGCCTCTTTACGACTTCTTTATAACTGCCGAGACTTTGGCGTGTGTGGAATAATCGATGTAAAGGAGAAAAAATATGGATGTTATTATTTTTGGCGGACAGAGCAATATGCAGGGACAGACCGGGTCAATGCCCGAGATAAACGAGCCTGTTGAAGGTGCTCTCGAATATAAGCTTACGGGTGATCTGTTGGAGCCCTTAAAGTTGCCTGTGGGCGAGGACCTTGGCGGCAATAAATACTTGCTTGGCGCATCCCATGGCTGCGGCTCTCTTATACCCGCTTTTTGTCGTGCTTATGTAGCCGAGACGGGCAAGAAGATAGTGGCAATTTCTGCCTGCCGAGGCGATACCACAGTTGAGGATTGGCAGAAGGGAACTTACCGTTACCGAATGGCATACGGCAAAATAAAAAGAGGAATTGCCAAGGCAAAAAACCTCGGCGAGGTTGAGCATATTTATTATGTTTGGCTCCAGGGCGAGAGCGATGCCGTGATTGAAAGTACGACGGAGGAATACCTTGAGAGACTTGTAAGATATAAGAATACGCTGAAGCGTGAAATCGGAATAGAAAAATTCGGAATTATCAAGGTAGGCTATTTCTATTGCAACTCTCAGTGGCATAAAAACGTAAGCGACTATGACACAAAGAAAGGTCACGATGAAGATATAATGCGTGCCCAGGAACGAGCGGTGGCGGAGGACGGCGACTTTGTTATGCTGACAAGAGTTTGCCCCGAACTCAGTATGAAGCCCGAATACATCAATCCCGAAGCGACGGGTCACTATACCAACGAGGGTATGGAGATAATAGGAAAAGAAGCCGGAAGTGCTTTGGCAAAAATATGACAAAATATGACAAAAATATGAGTAGAGCTGATTTTTTAATCGGCTCTTTTTTGACATTGCAAAAGAATATGTGACCGATTATGCCCTATTTTTAGAAAAAATGTCTTGACTTTACACAATTAATATGATAAAATAAACTGGTTATGTGTAAAATAAGAGAAAAGAAAGAGAGATTGTTATTATGGACGAACAGAAAAAATTTAAGCCGTATATACCGGCAGAGAGGATAACCCCCGAGCTTACGGTTACGTCGATAATTATGGGCATTCTTCTTGCTGTAATATTCGGCGCGGCAAACGCCTATCTGGGACTTCGTGTGGGAATGACGGTTTCGGCATCTATTCCTGCGGCTGTTATCGCGATGGGCGTAATTCGAGTTATTATGAAAAAGAACTCGATTCTTGAAAGTAATATCGTGCAGACCATAGGCTCTGCGGGTGAGTCTGTTGCGGCAGGTGCTATTTTTACGCTCCCCGCACTCTTCCTCTGGGCTTCGGAGTACGATAAAGCAGTTGCGGCAGGTGATACCACAGTCGAGGCGTTTCTGCCTCCTAACATTATTGAGATTACGGTGATTGCACTTCTTGGCGGACTTCTTGGCGTATTCTTTATGATTCCCCTCAGAAACGCACTTATCGTAAGAGAACACGGAACACTTCCTTATCCCGAGGGACAGGCTTGCGCAGAGGTTCTTCTTGCAGGCGAAAACGGAGGTGCAAGTGCTTCTACAGTATTTGCCGGTATGGGCTTTGCGGCGGCATTTAAGTTTATTGTTGACGGTATAAAGGCTGTTCCCGGTGAGATTTCGCTGAAAATAAAAGGCTTTGCAGGTGAGATAGGAACGCAGGTCTATCCCGCTGTATTGAGCGTGGGTTATATCTGCGGTCCCAGAATTTCTTCTTATATGTTTGC
>JAFTLM010000117.1 GCA_017455945.1 Clostridia bacterium
ATTTTCTTCATTGTAACCGCGAAAAGGTTATACGTTCCGCCGTAAATTGCCGAAGAAGCAACCACGTGGTCGCCACAAGTAGCAATATTAAAGATGGAATAAAAATTTGCAGCCTGACCTGAAGACGTAAGCATAGCCGCAGTACCGCCTTCAAGCTCGCAAATTTTATTTGCCACGTAATCATTGGTTGGATTTTGAAGTCTCGTATAGAAGTATCCGCTTGCTTCAAGGTCAAAAAGCTTACCCATATCCTCACTGGTATTATACTTAAATGTGGTGCTTTGAACTATCGGAATCTGGCGAGGCTCACCGTTTCCGGGGGTATATCCTCCCTGCACACATACTGTTTCAATATTTTTCTTGTTCATTTTTATCATCCTTTCTGTTGCTATTTATTTAAACAATGTAACTCCGTCCGCAAAATACGTGGCGTTTCTCATTATAGTGTATACAATTTTATCGGCATCTCCGGTCAATATAGCATATTCTCTGTCAAATGCTGAAAGCAAGTGTTCCGGGTTGAGATAGCTGTCGGGATTTACCGAAAGCATTGCTTTTACAGATATCTTTTGACAATCATCTGAAAGCTTTGCCTCAAAAGATTTTATAAGCGGAATAATATTGATATCCTTTTCACCGGACTTGGTTCTCTTGGTTATTATAAGTTCTTCACGCGAAACACGTTCGTTCAATTTTTCAGCTATATCCGAGGAAAAATCTGAGCGAAATATCTCAATGGTATAATCAGCCCACACCATTTCGGAAAACTTAGTATCGGGAATATAGACATCCAAAACCCGCAATTCATCGGTAACTTCTCGGTTAAGCAATTCTTTTATTTCTTCGCACGATATTTTTCTGTCTATTCGTATATCTAACAATTCACATTCGCTTTGAGCACCTACAGACAACGGTGTAGAAAAAACTATCTTTGCATGCGGATTAAATCCTTGAGTATACCACATGGGAATTCCCGCACGAACCAATATTCTGTGCAAAGTACGTTGAAGATCAAGATGTGAGATATACTGAAGATTACCGACTTTTCTGAACTTTATTCGAACGGTCAAAGGCTCATTTAAAAGGGGCAATTCTTTTTTTAAGTAACACATCTTTATTTTTTTATCATTGGACAGCATGATCTCTCACCTCCCAATTTATTTGCTCCGCAACCGCTGCATTTTTCTCTGCAATTCGGTGTTGTGAACTCTGCATAAGCCTTAACACATTCACGCTTGAAAAATTCTTTTTCAACACCGCAGTCTATTATATCCCAAGGCAAAATCTCATCTACAGAATATTTGCGATTAGCATAGAAAGCAGGATCAATTCCGCAACGATCAAAGACAGATATCCACTTATCATAATCAAAGAACTCATCCCAGGAATCAAACATAAAGCCCTCTTCACAGGCTAACTCCAGTGCCTTCGAAAGTTTTCTGTCGCCTCTTGCCAGAACCGCTTCAATACGTGAAGTTCCGGAATCGTGGTGAGCAAACTTTATCTTCTTGTCCGTTATTTTTTCAGCAAGGAATCTTTGCTTTTCTTCAAATACTTCCTTAGTGTCCTGTGCCTCCCACTGGAATGGAGTGAAAGGCTTGGGAATAAAACAAGATACGCTTACAGTAACCTGGGGAGAACGTCCCTTGTTCCTCTTTGGATTCTTATAGTAAGCTTCTACCACCTTCTTGGCAAGAACAGCAATACCTTCAATATCCTCATAGGTTTCGGTAGGAAGCCCCATCATAAAGTAAAGCTTAACCTGATTTTTTCCTGCTTCAAAAGCCACGTTAACCGCACGGAACAAATCCTCTTCCTTGACGTTTTTGTTTATTACATCACGAAGCCTTTGTGTACCTGCTTCCGGGGCAAACGTCAAAGACGAAGAACGCACTCCGCTGACTCTATCCATTAATTCTTTGCTAAAGCTATCAACACGAAGCGAGGGGAGAGACAGACTTACCATATTTTCGTCAGTCCAATCCAAAAGCTTGGTGGTTAACGATTCAAGTTCTGTATAATCGCTTATTGAAAGCGACGTCAACGAGATCTCTTCGTATCCTGTAGACTCATACAAACACCTTGCTTGTTCGTTAAGAACCTCAGCGGTTTTCTCTCTTACAGGACGGTATATCATTCCTGCCTGGCAAAAACGGCAACCTCTGATACAGCCTCGATACACCTCGAGCATAATTCTGTCGTGAACGGTTTCTATATAAGGAACAACCACGTCTTTCGGGAAAAAGGCTTTATCCATATCACCGATTATTCTCTTTGTGATTTTGGTTGGAATATCGTCATATACAGGCGTGTACGCTTTTATTGTACCGTCCTCCTTGTACTCCACGTCATAAAAAGACGGAACGTACAGACCGGGAATAGTTTTAGCGGCACAATGCAAAAAATCCTTTTTGGTATAAGTTCCCTCCTCTTTCATCTTTATGTAAAGATTGGTGAACTCTACAAGCATTTCTTCTCCTTCGCCTATAGAAAAGCAATCAAAGAAATCAGCAATCGGTTCTGCGTTATACGCACAAGGTCCTCCGCCTATTACTATGGGGGCGTCTTCGCTACGTTCGGATGCTCTCAAAGGAATATCGGATAATTTGAGCATATTTAACACATTGGTATACGACATCTCGTATTGCAATGTAAATCCGACTATATCAAATACTTTTAAAGGATCTTTACTTTCGTGAGCTGTAAGAGGAAAACCGTATTTTTTCATTTGCTCCTGCATATCAACCCAGGGGGTGAATACACGTTCGCACCAAATATCGTCTTGTGCGTTAAGTGCACCGTACAAGATTCTCATACCGAGATTTGACATTCCTATTTCGTACGAATCAGGGAAGCAAAAAGCCCATCTGGCTTTTATTTTTTCTTTATCTTTAATAAACTGGTTGTATTCACCGCCGGAATATCTTCCGGGTTTTTCAACCGATTTCATTATTGTACTGTAGTTCATCTGTTTTTCCTGTTTCTTAATTTGTTTATAATATAAAGTGTCATTAAAACACTCCATAGGAATCTGTATCCCACAATATATATTGGCAATATTTTGTCAAATATACCGAAGAACGAAAAGGCAATTACCGAACATATTCCCAAAAGAGCATAAACAACCCAAACAATATTGAGTGCAAAGTTGATTCTCTTTACTTTTAATCCCTCTGCCAAAATACGGGCTATCATATGTGGATTCTTTGCGGTTATTATTCCACTGTCAGAACGTCTTTCTATAGGAACCAAATCATTAAGCGACGGTCTCACAATTTTTATACATTTACTTGAATCATTTCTCAGGGTCCCAAGTATTTCGGACGTAACGTTAGGA
>JAFTLM010000118.1 GCA_017455945.1 Clostridia bacterium
CCACATCTCTACCGGCGGCGGCGCGTCCCTTGAGTTCCTTGAGGGTAAGGATCTCCCCGGCGTATCCTGCCTTTTGGATAAATAATTTTGGCAATTTCCGCCGTTTTTCGACAAGCTCGACGTAGGTAACTACGCCTTCGGTCGAAACAACGACAAAACTTGCTCAAAATTCTAAATCCAAAACATCTCTATAAAGAAAATTAAAAGGAAAATAGTAATGAGAAAAACAGTAATAGCAGGCAACTGGAAAATGAATATGACACCTGCAAAAACCGCAGAGTTCATCAAGGCTCTTGCTCCTATGGTAGCAGGTAAGGATAAGTGCGACGTCGTGCTTTGCGTTCCTGCGATAGATATTCCCGCGGCTGTTGAGGCAGCCAAGGGCACTAATATCAAAATAGGTGCCGAGAACGTTCACTTCAAGGCTTCCGGCGCTTTCACAGGCGAGATTTCTGCCGAGATGCTCACCGAGGCGGGCGTAGAGTACGTTGTTATCGGTCACTCCGAGCGCAGACAGTACTTTGCCGAGACCGACCAGACAGTAAACCTGCGCACCCTTGCGGCTCTTAACGCAGGTCTTAAGGCTATCGTTTGTGTTGGTGAAACACTTGAGCAGAGAGAACTCGGTTATACCGAAACCCTTCTTAAGTTCCAGACAAAGATGGCTCTTACAAATGTAAGTGCAGAACAGCTTAAGAACGTTATCGTAGCTTACGAGCCTGTTTGGGCTATCGGTACAGGCGTTACCGCAACGGCTGATCAGGCTGACGAGGGTAACGGATTTGTCCGTGCGGCAATCGCAGAGGTTTACGGAGCAGACGTTGCTGAAACCGTTACAGTTCAGTACGGCGGTTCTATGAACGATAAGAACGCCGCAGAACTTCTTGCAAAGGAGAACGTAGACGGCGGTCTTATAGGCGGTGCGTCCCTCGTTGCAGAAAAATTCAAGGCTATCGTTGATGCCGCACAGTAAATATTGAAAAGCAGGAGCTTTCCTGCTTTTCTTTTTTTCTTTTTTCTTAATATCTATTGAAAAAAAACAGATTTTGTGATATACTATAATCTGAATTTATATATCAAATATTGAGAGGATTTATATGGCAAAATACAGACGCGGAAGAATAAATGACGAGGTTCAGAAGGAACTTGCACAGGTAGTAAGAGAGATAAAAGACCCAAGAGTAAGCGGAGCAATGGTTTGTATAACCGGAGTTGAAGTTACTCCCGACCTTAAATATGCAAAAGTGTATTATTCGGCAATAGGCGGAGATAAGAAAGAGGTCGGACAGGGACTTCGTTCTGCCCAGGGATTTATCCGTAAGAGAATTGCACAGTCGCTAAATCTTCGTGTAACTCCCGAATTCAGCTTCTATATTGATGAGTCTATCGAACGCGGAGCTCATATCGCAAGTATTCTCAATTCGATAGAGTTTTCTGATGATTTTGATGAAGAAAATGCGGACGAAAAAGACGGCGAATAGTGTCTGCCTTTCCTTGAAAATATAAAAGCGGAGGTAGGCAATGAGTAAAATTTTACAAAAATTAAGCTTCGATGAGGTCTGTGACAGACTTTCGGAAAAGAAAAACACAATAATACTTTTTCACGTTCGACCGGATGGCGATGCGGTTGGTTCGGCATTGGCGATGAAGCTCTTGCTTGAGGCAAGCGGAAGCTCAGCTTGGTGCGTGTGCGGAAATGAATTCCCGCAACGTCTTGCTTTTTTGAATGATGGAATACAAAAAAGTTCGCTTGCAGAATCAATTCCGGATTCTTTTGAGATTGAACGGGTAATATCCGTGGACACGGCGTCAAGCTCACAGCTTGGCGAAATGTATGAAATATTTGGTGACAAAATTGACTTCATGATTGACCACCATGCCAAAGGCGAGCCCTATGCCGATTATTACGTGGCTCAGGATGCGGCGGCAGCAGGTGAAATTGTCTTTGATATTTCCAGAGAAATGCTTAAACGCGGAACAATAAAGGAGATTCCCGAAAGATTGGATTTCTGCCTTTATGCGGCAATAAGCTCCGATACGGGGTGCTTTAAGTATTCCAACGTAACCCCAAAAACACATATATGTTCAGCGGAAATACTTAAATCCGGTATAGATACGGCACAGATTAACAGACTTCTTTTTGATTCAAAATCTATGGAAGTACTCGCTGTTGAAAAAGCGGGCTTTGATACGCTCAAAATGTTCCATAACGGAAAAATTGCCGTGGTGTTCTTTACATATCAGATGAAGCAGAAATTGGGCGTTCTCGACGAGCATCTTGAAACACTGATAGACGTGGCGCGTTCAGTGGAGGGGGTTGACGTAGCTGTTGCCATAAGACAGCCGGGACCGGAAAAAACCTTCAGAGTGTCCACGCGTTCTTCTAATGCGGTTGACGTGTCGGCTGTTTGTTCGTATTTTGGCGGCGGCGGTCACGTAAGAGCCGCGGGATGTACCATCGTCGCGGATTCTATAGAGCATGTTGCCGATCTGGTGGTAACCGAGGTTGAAAAACAAATTTTTTAAATAAAAAAGCGGTAAAAGTAAGAATAGAAAAAGGCGAACTTGAGGCAACCGACTTTCCGTTGCTTCTTCATGTAAACGACATTTTGACTAAAAAATCCCCCGTTAATATTCCGTGGGATAAATTTCATTGAAAGAGAATAGGAGAGGATATCCGGTCCTCTCCTTTGTTTTTAATTGTAGTATTTTCTTTTTCTCTTCTTTTGCGGTTTCTTGCCTCCGCTTGTTTTTACTTTATAGTAGATCAATCCTGCAACGCCAAGTAAAAAGGGAATAAAGAACAGGGGATTTTGAGTCAGCTTTTTCATACCGTGCATAAACACAAGAAATCCGTGAGAATCTATGCCGCGTGTGGTTATAAGTTCGGTTTCGTCAAGCAAAGCACCTTTGTAATATGCTTTTATGCTGCCCACAACCTGCCCTTCTTTTATCGGGGCATTTAGTCTTTTGTGGTTTATTTCGGTGACGAATTTTATGTCTTTTTCTATATCAACTCCGGAGTGAATAAGCGAAGTCAGATCATTCTTTAATTTTACGTCAACCTCATAGTCTGTGGCGGAAAAGTCTACCGGAATTGTGGCAACGATGGATTTGTGTGACTTCAGCCTCATAACCGAGTAGTTTATCAGTGCATAGCGCAAGGTGTTTTTAGCTACTTTGTAGGCGTAATTGGTTCCCGAGTCGGAAATTTCACCGCCCATAACAACGCAAACGTAGGTGTATTCTGCCTCTTCCGTTTCGCCTTTGCCTTCTTTACCTGACGTAACAACACAAAAACCGCCTTCGTCGGTTTCGCCCGCATTCATACCTTCAGCTTTGGTGTAGAAGTAATCTTCGCTGACGTTTGTGGCTATAAGATAATTTCTGTTGTAAAGCGTAAAGTCACCCAGCTTTTCGGCTGTGGTGATTTTGTGTTTTACTGCTTTGGTTATGGTGAACAAGTCTGTATTTTCTCTGACAGCTATCGAAATTAACGCCGTATCGTAAGCAGTAGTAACCATACTGTCGTGGTGAATGCCGGTAGGGTTGGTATAATGCGTACTTGCCGCACCCAATTCGGCGGCTTTTTGGTTCATAAGCTGACAGAACTGTTCTACTCCACCCGCTACGGAAAACGCCAGTATATTTGTCGCATCGTTGTATCCGCCGATAAGCATAGCGTACAAAAGGTCTTCGACGCTTATCGTTTCACCGATCGAAAAGCCTATAAATCTGCCTTTTGTGGCATCAAGCATTTCTTTGGTTACGGTTATTTCTTCTTGTAAGCGTCCCTTGTACGTGTCGTGGACAACAAGGGCGGTCATCAGCTTTGCGGTGGAGGCGGGATATACAATTTTGTGCTCGTCCTTGTGAAGGACCATTATTCTGTGCTTGACGTTTACAACGCAAACCGAGGTTACGTGGTCCATAGACGGTTGGTTTTCCGCTCCGAAAGAGGGAATTGAAAAAATCGCACCCGCCAATAATAAGATTAAAAAAAGAGACACGGCTCTTATCAAGAAAAATTTTTTCATAAGACCGCGCCTCCTATTTTTTGTCAAAATATTCTTTCGTACGTTCGATGTCCTTTGTTATTTGTGCTTTTAATGCTTCTATACAGTCAAATTTTATTTCGTTTCGAAGTTTTTTCAAAAACTCAACAGAGACGGTTTTACCGTACAAGTCGCCGTCAAAGTCGAGAATGTAGGTTTCACAGTTTATGCTCGCACCGTTTTCAACCGACGGACGAACACCGATATTTGAAACCGACGGCATATAGGTTCCGTCTATGAGCGTTTTTGAAATATATATCCCCTTTTGTGGAATTGCAACGTCGGATGGAAACTTCTGATTTATGGTAGGAATGCCCAAACGCCTTCCAAGTTGCTTTCCGTGTAATATTTCGGCGGTGAGAGAATAGTGTCTGCCGAGCATCGCGTTGGCTTCTTCAACATTGCCTTCGGCTATCAGTTTCCTTATCTCGCTCGAGCATACGCCGGCATTGCCGAAGGTTACATTGTCCACCGTATGGGCGTTACCGTTCATTAATTCGGACAGAAGCGAGGCGTCTCCCGCGGCATTCAAGCCAAACCTGAAATTGTACCCGCACACGGAAAAAATACAGCCGAATTCTTTCTTCAAAACCTCGGAAACAAATCTTTCGGGGGGTAATTTTCCGATTTCGCTGTAGTCGTATATAAATGCCACGTCTAATCCCAGGCTTGAAAAAATTTTCAGCTTTTCATCAAGCGTGGTAAGATGAGCCGGTTTTTCGCCCGTAATAATTTCGTGAGGTGAGCGTCTGAAAAACCAAATACCGCTTTTTAGAGTCGGATGAGTCGAAATAAGTTCTTCCTTGCGTTTTACCGTCTGTGCAATCAAAGCACGGTGACCAAGGTGGACTCCGTCAAAGTTGCCCAAACAGAGAATCGTTTCGTCGGGGGCACTCGTTGTCTCAAAACTGTGAAGATCTATAACAGTCATTTGTGGAATTATTTTACTCCCAGATAGTTCTTTACAAGCTCGTTAAGAAGCTCGTCACGGTCTATGTGACGGATAAGTGCACGCGCGTTCTTGTAGTTGGTTATGTATGTCGGGTCCTCGGAAAGCAAATATCCGACTATTTGGTTTATGGGGTTGTATCCCTTTTCGCTTAAAGCAATGTATATTTCTTTAAGGATTTTTTTTGTTTCTGCCTTGTTGTCTTTTGCAATGGTAAACTTTTGGGTAGTACCGTTTTGTGTTTTGTTAAGCATATTTTCGTCTCCTTTTTTATGCTGATACAAATATTATATAATATTATTGTGTTTTTTTCAAGAGTATTTTGAAAACTTTTATAACTTCTAAATAATTATTCATAAAAATGAATAAAATCTGCCGTGTATGGTTGACTTTTTGATGAAAAAGTTTTATAATAGTATAGAATGGATATTTGTGTAATTTTAAGAAAGGCAATATAAATATGTCAAACAAAAAAATCAGCGTACAGGAAAAAAGAGAAAGAAGAAATGCTTTGCTTGAAATGATGTTTGAAAGCGAATTCAGAAAAGACGAAACACCTGAGGAAATATATATCATATCTTCCGAGGAACGAGAGCTGTCTGCGGATACCTGCAATTATCTGAAAAATATCTATTTTGACATCAAAGAAAAGATAGAGGAAATAGACGGATATATAAACAGTGCGGCAAAGGGGTGGAAAACTTCCCGAATCTCCAAGCTTTCGCTTTGCATTTTGAGAATTGCAGTTTATGAAATGATTTACGTTGAGGACGTTCCTGCGGTTATTTCCATAAACGAGGCTATAGAGCTTTCGAAAAAATACGATGACCCTAAGGCAAAAGCTTTTATAAACGGAGTCCTTAATAAAATCAAGGATACTCTTGAGAGCGGCACAAAGAAAGATGATTGATAATTGTTATCTCGGTATAGACACAAGTAACTATACCACATCGCTTTCGGTAGTTGACGCACAAGGACTTGTGGTCGCAAACCTTAAAATACCGCTTGAGGTAAAGCCGGGCGAAAGGGGACTCAGACAGAGTGATGCGGTTTTTCAGCACACTAAAAATATGCCGCAGCTTTTTGCTATGGCAGAGCCGTATCTTGAAAAGTATACGTCGATAGCTGTCGGTGTTTCGGTTTCTCCACGCTCTTGCGAGGGATCGTATATGCCTTGCTTTCTTGTGGGTAAAGCCGTTGCACATTCAATTTCCAAAACTCTGAAAATTCCGTTGTTCGAGCTGTCGCACCAAAACGGCCACGTTATGGCTGCTTGCTATTCGGGTGGCGTTCCCGAGAGCCTGCTTGAAAAACCGTTTCTGGCTTTTCACGTGTCCGGCGGAACTACGGAGGCACTTCTCGTAAAGCCCGACGGTTACGGATTTTCCTGTGAAATAATAGGCGGAACCAAGGATATAAATGCTGGTCAGGCAATCGACCGCGTGGGAGTGGCTATGGGACTTGCTTTCCCTTGCGGACCGGAGCTTGAACGGCTTGCTGTTTCTTACAGTGAAAAAATACCGCATACCGCTGTGTGCGTAAAGGATGGCTTCTGTAATCTGTCAGGACTTGAGAATAAGGCGGTCAAGCTATACGAAGAAACGGGCAACAAAAATCTTGTTGCCGCATACGTTCTTGATTTTGTCGGAGCAACTCTTGAAACAATAACGAGCCGGATAAAGTCGGAATATACAGAATATCCGATAGTTTACAGCGGCGGAGTAATGAGCTGCTCTTTGTTGCAGAAAAGATTAAAAAAAGAAAACACCTATTTTGCCGAACCCGCATTTTCATCAGATAACGCGGCGGGTATAGCGCTTCTTTGCCGAAGAGCTTTTTTGGCAGAATAAAATTATTAAAAGGAGGGGATATAATGAACGGTGAAATTAAATTTTTGTCGGTTTCACAGATAAATGAATACATCAAAATGATGATGGATTCCAATCCCATCCTGAAAAGCGTTTGGTTAAGAGCGGAGATATCTAACTTTACAAACCACTATAGAACGGGTCATTTTTACTTTTCGCTTAAAGACGACGGTGCACTTATCCGTGCGGTGATGTTTAAAAGCTATGCCCAGAACGTGGCGTTTGAGTTGCGTGACGGAATGAAAGTTCTTGTCCACGGCCGCGTAAGCTCATTCGTCAGAGACGGTCAGTATCAGATTTATGTTGACGAAATATTGCCCGACGGAACAGGTGCATTGTATCTGGCTTTCGAACAGTTGAAAAAGAAACTTGAATCCGAAGGACTTTTTGCTGAAGAACATAAAAAACGGTTGCCGCGTGTGCCGAATAAGATAGGAATAATTACCTCTCCAACCGGAGCGGCAATTCAGGATATGATAAATATTCTCGGGCGGAGATTTCCTTGTGCCGACGTTTACCTTTACCCGGCGCAGGTTCAGGGGGGCGATGCCGCGCCTCAGCTTGCAGAGGGCCTGAAATATTTTAACCGAACCAAAAGTGTTGACGTGATAATAATCGGAAGAGGAGGAGGCTCCGCCGAAGATTTGTGGGCGTTTAATGACGAGAAATTGGCGTATGCAGTGTATGAATCGGAAATTCCGGTAATTTCGGCAGTTGGACACGAAAGTGATTTTACTATATGCGATTTCGTTGCCGACAGAAGAGCACCGACACCGTCTGCGGCGGCAGAGCTTGCCGTTCCCAACAAGGACGAAATAAAAGCCTCTCTTGATAACGTGAAGAACCGAATGTCAAATTTCCTGCTTGGACGCGTGAACAGTTTCCGAAACAATTTGAGATATCTGTCCGAATCGGGCGTTCTTTCAGACCCGATGTATATGGTGAACGACAGGAGAATGGAGCTTTTGCATCTGTCTGAAAAATTGGATATGGTTGCGGAGAAGAAGGTTGAAAAATCCAGGTCGCTTTTGGGAGAGTCAGCGGCAAAGCTGGAGGCACTGAGTCCGTTGGCGGTAGTGTCCAGAGGTTACAGCGTTGTTACCGACGTAAACGGAGAAACGCTGAAAAACGTAGAAAAAGTGACTGTTGGAGAAGAGATACGAATAAAAATGAACGGCGGCTCGCTTGATGCCGTTGTAAACAATATCCGAAAGGAGAAAAGATAATGGCTGCTAAAACTAAAACTTTTGAAGAGTCAATAACCAGACTTGAGGAAATAGTTCGTCTTCTTGAAAATGGAGATGCTACCCTTGATGATTCAATAAAATTGTACAGCGAGGGAGTTAAGTTGGTAGGAGAGTGTAACAAAAAGCTTGACGATACCGAGAAGAAAATAAAACTTCTTGTAAAAGATCCGGACGGAAATATTAAAGAAACAGATTTTAATTGACGAGGAAAAGATGATTTTTGAAGAACAGTTAAAGCTTTGTGCGAAAAAGACCGATGAATACCTTGAGCGGTGCTATTCCGATAACGAGTCCGATCTTTCGCTTATATATGAAGCAGAAAAGTATAGCTTGCTGTCAGGCGGAAAACGTATAAGAGCCTACCTGGTGTTTGAGTTTTGCAAAATACTCGGAGGTACCGAGGAGCAGGCAGCGAATTTTGCTTGTGCCGTTGAAATGGTGCACGCCTATTCACTTATTCACGATGATCTTCCTTGTATGGATAATGACGATTACCGTAGAGGAAAGCTGACTAACCATAAGGTATATGGAGAGGCAATCGCCGTGTTGGCAGGTGATGCACTGTTGACAAAAGCTTTTGAAACGGTAGCCGGTAATGAGCTGGTTCCTTGCGAACACCGAGTTAATGCCGTACGTTTGCTTGCACGGCTTGCGGGAGACGGAGGAATGGTGGGCGGACAGGTTCTCGATATTAATGCAGAGGAAAAGAGCGAGAGCACGTTGCCCGAACTTCAACGGATACACAGCTTAAAAACCGGTGCGATGATAAAGGCATCAGTTTTGCTCGGCTGTCTTGCGGCAGGTAAAGACATAAACGAATATCTTTGGCACGATGCCGCAAAGTATGCAGAAAAAATCGGAATGGCTTTCCAAATCGTTGATGACGTTCTCGACGTAATAGGAGATAGTGCGATTTTAGGCAAAAAGATTGGTTCAGATGCCGATAACCGTAAGTTGACGTATATGAGCTTTTATACAGTGGAGGAAGCACTCGGTTTGGCACGTAAGCTTACAGACGAGGCTATAGAAATAATTTCGAGATACAGTAATACCGAAAATCTCGTCAACTTGGCTAAATATTTGTTGGAAAGAAAAAAATAACAGAAAATTTGAAGTAAGGACGTAATTTATGAATATATTAAAAGATTTGTTATCCAATTTTTGTCTTGTAAGCGTTGCTTGCGCTTGGATTGTAGCCCAGATAATAAAAATATTTACAGGGGTATTCCAGGAAGAAAAATTCAGCTTGCTTAGGTTTGTATGCGGAACGGGAGGAATGCCCAGTTCCCACAGTGCTACGGTTTCGGCACTTGTTGTGGCAAGTATATGGCAATTCGGACTTGCCAGCTTTCAAGTGGCGGTTTCTATACTTCTTGCCATAATTGTTATGCGCGATGCTACCGGTGTACGGCTTGAAACGGGCAAACAGGCAAAAATTATAAATCAGATTGTTCCCGAGCTTAAAGGCGATTTTCAGGCTGATCTTAAAGAGCTTATAGGTCACACTCCGTTGCAGGTGTTTGTTGGGTCTTTGCTTGGCGGACTTGTTGCCATAGTTCTTAAGCTTGTTGCCTATCCTCATATATGAGAGCGGACGTTTATCTTGCCCTTAACGGATACGTAAAGAGCCGTTCTGCGGCACAGAATCTGATTTCTTCCGGGAACGTCTTTATAAATGGGCGAAAAACAGAAAAAGCGTCCGAAGCGGTTGACGAAAATGCCGAAAATAAAGTTGTTATAACCGAAATGCCGAAATATGTAGGCAGAGGCGGATATAAGCTGGAATATGCCTTATCGAAATTTGGAATAGACGTAACAGATATGGTTGCAATAGACGTGGGGGCCTCCACCGGCGGATTTACAGATTGTCTGTTGCAAAATGGGGCTAAAAAAGTGTATGCTGTAGATTCGGGAGAAAAACAGCTTGATGCGTCGTTGATTGAAAATCCAAGAGTGATAAACATAGAAAAATATAATGCACGTAATCTGAATAAAACCGATTTCGAAGACGTTTTTGATATCGCGGTTATGGACGTTTCTTTTATATCGCAAACACTGATAATTCCTGCTCTTTCAAGTGTTCTTGATGATGGCGCGCTTTTTGTAAGCCTTATCAAGCCTCAGTTTGAGGTTGGAAAAAGTGCAATCGGCAAAAAGGGAATTGTGAAATCACCAAAAGACAGAATAAACGCCGTAAAAAGAGTCCTGAACTTTGCGGAGACCTTTGGATTTGGTTGCATCGGTGTTTTTGAATCGGTGATAACCGGAGGCGATGGAAATATAGAGTACGTGGCAGCTTTTAAAAAAGGATTGAAAACTCAAATAATTATAGATTTGCAGAGGTAATATATTTGAAAATTGCATTGTTGACAAATTATAACATAGGCGAAAAATCTGCGGCGGCGATGACCGTGGCGGAAAAGCTTGGAAAGTACGATTGTGAAATATTGATTCCCACAAGCTACAGAGACCGAATAGAGCGTATGTACCGCAAAAGACCAAAGGTAAGATTTGAGAATATTCAGGTCATATACGAAACTGCAGAGCTTATTATTGTGCTTGGCGGTGACGGAACCATTATGGATGCGGCAAGTAAGTCCACTGCGAGAGCAACACCGGTCCTCGGAATAAATCTCGGCAGACTCGGGTATCTTGCAGAGCTTGAAATGAGCGAGCTTGATATGCTTGACGAGGTTATGAAAGGAAATTATACAATAGATAAACGGACTATGCTTAAAGCCGAAATTATAGGCAGAAACGGCGAAACTCAAGCCGCTTATGCTCTTAACGAGGCTGTGATTTCCAACGGTTCGATAGCAAGAATAATAGACCTCCAGCTCAGCGAGGGCGGGAAAGTAGTAAATACATACCGTGCAGACGGACTTATAGTGTGTACACCTACAGGTTCCACCGCATATTCAATGTCTGCCGGAGGGCCGATAGCCGACCCCAGACTTAACTGTTTCTGCGTCACGCCTGTGTGCCCTCACGTGATGAACGCCCGTCCGATTCTTTTTCCCGATGACGTGGTGCTTGAGGTAAAACATATCTGTAAGAGGGAGAAAGTCTTGTATCTTACACTTGACGGACGCAATAACTTTGAACTGTACAGAAACGACGTGGTTAAAATATCAAAATCTGATTTGTATGCTTCCATAGTTCACGTAAAAGACAGAAGCTTTTACGAAAAGATGAGAAGCAAATTACATTGATGGGGAAGAATTTATGAAAACACAAAGACATCAAGCCATAATAAAATTGATTTCAGAACACGAGATTGAGACACAGGATGAGCTTATCAGTAAACTTAACGCCGACGGCTATAAAGTAACTCAGGCAACTATATCGCGAGACGTCAGAGAATTGAAAATTTCAAAGGTCCTTGGAGCAGACGGTGCATATCACTACGTCCTTCCGGGACACAGTGACTCGCATCACGCCAAAAACACATTTAAAAACGCCTATGCATCTGCAATAATCAATATAGAAAGCGTTGGTAACATCATAGTTGTAAAAACTCATCCCGGTCTTGCCCAGGCGGTTGCCGCGGGAATAGATGCTATGCACAGTAAGGAAATACTGGGGTGCGTAGCGGGAGATTATACCATTATTGCAGTTTCAAGAAATACCGATGCGGCAATATTGAGCATATATAAGCTTAAGGAAGAAATGAGCGGAAGCTGAACAACGAAAGGGGAGCGGAATGCTGCAATCTTTGCACATTGAAAATATAGCGGTAATAAAAACGCTGGATATAGATTTTGAAAACGGTTTTTCGGTTCTCACAGGAGAAACGGGAGCGGGAAAATCAATAATAATCGATAGTATAAATATGCTTTCGGGCAACCGCATATCAAGAGAGCTCATAAGAAGCGGCGAGGATAAGGCACTTGTCAGTGCGGTGTTCTGCGAATTGAGTGAGAATGTCAAACGATTGCTTGAAGAATACGGCTTTGAAACCGAAGATTCGCTTATGCTTCAAAGAACGCTGTCAAAAGACGGCAAAAGCATTGTCAAGCTCAATGGAAGAACGGTAACTCAGGCTATTCAAAAGGACATCTGCAGACTTCTTATAAATATACACGGACAGAATGAAAACCAAAGGCTTGTGAACAAAGGCGCACAGCTTGATATTCTTGATGCCTTTGCGGAAAACGGAGAGCTTCTTTCTGAGTATTCCGACGTGTATAAACAGCTTTCCGAGGCGAAATCAAAACTCGACGAGCTTAATTCAAATCAAGCCGAAAAAATGAGAATGCGTGATGTTTACGCATTCCAGATGGAGGAAATAAACGCAGTTAAGCTGAAGGACGGTGAAGAGGATATCCTTGAGGCCGAGCGAAACAGACTTGGAAGCATAGAGAAGATATCCGAAAAAGTAAACCTTGTGTACCGTGCGCTTTACGCAGGAGAAAAGGGCTCCGCCGTATATTTGCTTGAACGCTCGGCTGCGGCACTTGATAAAATTTCCGACGTATTGCCCGAGGTCAGAGAGCTTTCTCAGCGTCTTAACGATTACAGATATGAAATAGAAGACATAGCCCTCACCGTGCGGGATTATGCTGCGGATGCGGAGAATCCCACCGAACAGCTTAATAAAATAGAAAGCCGGCTTGATGCTATCAATAAGCTTAAAAGAAAGTACGGTAATACAGTTGCGGAAATTCTTGAATTTCGCGATAAGACCGCAAAAATGCTTGACGAAATAGATAATTCCGACGATATTAAAGAGGATATTTCAAATGAAATCAAACGTGTCGGAAAAATTGCGATAGAGCTTGCGGAAAAAATACACGACCGCAGAGCGTCAGCCGCCGAAAAAATAACTGTTGGCGTTATGGAAAATCTGAAGTTCCTGGATATGCCCAAGGTTAAATTCAGATTGGCAGTTAATTCGGGGACAAAGCTCCGTAACGACGGACTTGATGACGTTGAGTTCCTTATTGCTACCAATGCCGGAGAGCCACTTATGCCCCTTGAAAAAATAGCATCGGGCGGAGAGCTTTCCAGAATTATGCTTGCACTTAAATGCGTGCTGTCAGATAAGGACGGCGTTGGAACCGTCATTTACGATGAGGTTGATGCGGGAATTTCGGGTAAAACGTCACGCAAAGTAGGTATCAAACTCAAAGAAATATCTGAATTTATGCAGATAATTTCGGTAACGCACTCGGCTCAGATAGCGTCGCTTGCGGATAACCACTATCTTATTTCCAAGCAGGACGTCGACGGAAGAACCGAATCAAGTGTGGATTTGCTTGATGAAAAAGGCAGAGTGAACGAAATTGCACGTATTCTCGGCGGAATAAACGTTACTGAATCCCAGATGACAGCCGCACGGGAAATGATAGAGGAGGGAAGGAGCTACTGATGACCAAGACCAATGCAATGCGCCGTCTTGACGCGGCTAAGATAAAATATGAGGTCAAGGAATATGAGGTGGATGAAAACGACCTTTCGGGAACTCATATAGCAGAACAGATAGGACTTCCTTTCGAGCAGGTGTTCAAAACCCTTGTGGCAAAAGGCGAGAAAAGCGGAGTGGTTGTGTTCTGTATACCTGTGAATAAAGAGATAGATTTAAAAAAAGCGGCTGTTGTTACGGGTAATAAAAAGCTTGAAATGCTCCACGTTAAAGACCTCCTCGGCACAACGGGCTATATACGCGGCGGCTGCTCGCCTATAGGAATGAAGAAAAAGTTCCCAACTTATATGGACGAGAGTGCTTTGAATTTTGAACAGATAACCGTAAGTGCAGGTGTCAGAGGTGCACAGCTTTTGTTGAACGTAGGTGAGCTTGTAAAATTTGTTGAAGCAAAGTTGTGTCAAATTACTTAAAAGCTCTTGAAAAAATGTCGATAATGTAGTATAATATAGGTTGTTTTGAAAGACAGTGAAAGGAAAATAAGTATGTTAAAGATCAAGGAAATAATTTCCGAAAAAATAGCGGAACAGATACTTGCAATAAATTCCGCGGCAGAAATTACCGCATCCGAAATCAGCGCAATGCTTGAATATCCTCCCGATGCGAATATGGGAGATTTGGCTCTGCCTTGCTTCAAGTTCAGCAAAATGCTTCGCCGTGCTCCCGTTCAAATAGCACAGGCCCTTGCAGATTCGGTAAGTGACGAGTGTATCGAAAAAATCGAAAACGTAAACGGATATCTTAACTTCCGCATAAGCGATAAATATCTTGGCGATAAGGTTGTAAAAAACGTTCTTGAAGCGGGAGAAAGGTACGGTTCCCATACGTTCGGAGAGGGAAAAACAGTGGTCCTTGACTATTCCTCACCCAACGTGGCAAAGCCATTCCATATCGGACACCTGGGAACAACCGTTATAGGACACTCTTTGAAATTGCTTCATGAGTTTGTGGGCTATAAATGCGTTGGTATTAATTACCTCGGTGACTGGGGTACACAGTTTGGAAAGCTTATTGTTGCGTATAAGCTCTGGGGCGATAAGCAGCAGATTGAAGAGGGCGGAATTGATAAGCTCGTAGAACTTTACGTTCGTATAAATAATGCCATAACCGCAGAGGAAAACGAAAATCCTCCCAAGCACGACCTTGCCAATCAAGCCAGAGAAGAGTTCCACAAAATGGAGATTGGTGATGAGGAAAACATAGCTCTTTGGAAATGGTTTGTTGAGATAAGTCTCATTGAATATCAAAAGACCTATAAACAGCTTGGAATTGAGTTTGACAGCTATAAGGGCGAAAGCTTTTATACCGATAAGATGCCCGCTCAGGTGGAGAAACTCAGACAGAGCGGACTTATGAAGATAGACGACGGAGCTTCCATAGTTGACCTTGAGGAATATGGAATGCCTCCTTGCCTTATATTGAAGAGAGACGGCTCCACGCTCTATCCCACACGTGATATTGCGGCTGCGGTCTACCGTAAAGAGACTTACAAATTCGACAAGGCAATATACGTTACAGCGGCGGCACAGTGCCTGCACTTCCAGCAGTGGTTTAAGGTGGTTGACCTTATGGGCTACGATTGGGCAGATGAGCTTGTTCACGTGCCTTACGGTATCGTAAGTCTTAACGGAGAGAAGTTAGCAACAAGAACGGGTAACGTAATTCTTCTCAAAGACCTGTTTGCAAAGGCAATAGAAAAGGTTGGCAGCATTATCGAAGAGAAGAGCCCCAATCTTGAAAATAAGCAGGCGGTTGCCGAGTCTGTGGGCGTCGGAGCGATAGTTTTCTATTATCTTTATAATAATCGAATGAAAGACATTAACTTTATGCTTGAGGATGCTCTCAGCTTTGACGGAAATACAGGTCCGTATGCACAATATACCTATGCAAGAGCTTGTTCCGTGCTTGAAAAAGCAGGTAAATATGACGACGGTAAGTCGGCGGTAATAACCTGTGAGGAGGAAAGCTCGCTTGTAAAGGTTCTTGCAAAATTCCCCGAAAAGGTGCTTGACGCAATAAAGGACTATGAGCCGTCGGTTATTACCAGATATATCATAGACGTGGCTACAGCGTTCAATCGTTTCTATCACAACTGTAAGATAATGAATGCTGAAACCGAAGAAATAAAGAATACAAGACTTATGCTTACATCAGCAGCCAAGACGGTTCTCGGTAATGCGTTCGGTCTGATCTGTCTCAAAAAAGAAGAAAAAATTTAAGGAAGGTATATAAATATGTCAGGACATAGCAAATGGGCCAATATTAAACACAAAAAAGAAAAGACCGATGCGCAGAAAGCAAAGGTGTTCACAAAAATCGGTAAGGAGATTTCCATAGCCGTTAAAGAAGGCGGTGGAGATCCCAACTCCAACGCAAAGCTTCGCGACCTTATTCAAAAGGCAAAATCCAATAACGTGCCCAACGATAATATCGAAAGAACAATTAAAAAGGCTCTCGGTGCAGGCGGCGAA